>JAGMDR010000072.1 GCA_023128595.1 Planctomycetota bacterium
TGACGAAGGCTCAGTTACCAATGTTGCAGGACTCTCCACAGCGGATATGCAGATGAGGAGCACATTCATATCGGCGGGGTGGGACTTCATCGGAGAATCAGCCAACGGGACGAGGGAATGGTGGCAGATGCCTGTCGGTAGCGGATATCCGGTATTGCACTTCCCTCGGGGGGATATGCCATTCCCACTTTCAGGAAGCGGGACAGTGAGCGACCCTTATCTGATCAGTGACGCCAACGAGCTCGGGATGGTGAATTGGTATCCAGAAGATTCCTGCTTCGAGCTTGTCGGGGACATGGACTTATCGGGGATAAGTTGGTATGAATCTGTTGTCCTGAGATTCAATGGTCTCTTCGAGGGGAGTGGACACAAGTTGACGAACGTGCAGATATCAGGCGGCGGTCCACTTGGGCTGTTTAACTATCTTGGAGAAGATGGCGAAGTCTGCAACCTTGGGATTGAAGGCGGCTCAGTGAGCGGGACTATGCGTTCTATCGGAGGCTTCGTCGGCATAAATGAAGGCAGTATATCCAACTGCTATTTTGCCGGCGATATCGGAGGCGCTCGCCAAGTTGGCGGTTTAATCGGATATAATAGTTATGGTAGCATGTCAAGCTCCTATTTTAGCGGATTAGTTAGTGCAAGCGAACAATATGCCGGAGGCCTAATTGGGCAGAACAGAGGCCCGGTGTCGAACTGTTATGCGATTGGTCAGGTAAGTGGTAATCGTGATGTCGGCGGCCTGATTGGGTACAACTATTACAGCAGTCTTTCGAATTGCTATTCTGCCGTGGATGTTAACGGCATACAGGATGTCGGCGGCCTGATAGGGTATAACTACTGGGCCAGCGTGGCAAACTGCTTCTGGGATACCCAGATTCAGACTCACGGAGTAGCAGACAGATTCGGTCGTAAGAGCGGGGGGGACGTTACCAATGTTGTGGGACTACCCACATCAGATATGCAGACTGAAAGTGTGTTCGTTTCGGCAGGGTGGGGTTTTGTTGACATTTGGGATCTTGGTTGTGAGGGTATGAATTATCCGCGGTTGGTTTGGGAGATACCGGCGGGGGATTTGGCGTGTCCGCATGGAGTCGATTCGAGGGACTACTCATCCTTTGCCGATCGCTGGATGGATACGAATTGCGGCGAGGCCGACGACTGCGACGGGGCGGATCTTGATTTCTCGGGCACGGTGAATGCAGAGGATTTAGCGATACTCTGCGGCCATTGGCTCGAAGGAGCGGGGCAGTGAGCAACTAACCGCATGGAAAAACAGCAAAGCCGCAGACAGTTATCCGCTTTTACGGGGCAGGCCCAGAGTGGTCATAGCAGAGCAGCAGTCGGCCGCGGACGGCCGAAAATCGTCGCCAACCCTTGAGATTTCATGGGATTGTGTTACGATGTTGTGCAATTAAGTGACTTAAACAGAAACAAGGGCTTCTGCAAAATTGCAGCTTAGGCCTACTTAGAAAAGAAAAAATCGTTTTTTGATTTTTTCTTTTTTAACAGCAATGTATTGTGCTATAAACGGTTAGATGATTATTGAAGAAAATCATGAAGAAGCAATTCTTCAACAATATAGGCCTAACCTGTAATTTTGCAGAACTTAAACAGAAACAAAGTATGGAGGTAAGACCGTGAAAACACAAACAAAGGTACTGATGTACATCACAATTGTCCTGCTGTGCGGGAACTGCGCGGCGCGAGATGCCCAGCCCCTGCAGTTCCGCGACCTCTTTAACGGCAAGGACCTGTCGGGATGGGTCAATGTCAATACCGCCCAGAACACCTGGATCGTAAAAGACAAAACCCTCGTGTGCTCGGGCCGCCCCATCGGCGTGATGCGCACCAACCGGCAGTACGAAAACTTCATCCTGCAAATCGAATGGAAGCACCTGACGGCGGGAGGTAATTCCGGCGTTTTTGTATGGAGCGAGGGAGTCCCGCCCAAGGGCAAACGCTTACCCAAGGGCGTCGAGATTCAGATACTGGAGCTCGATTGGGCCGTCCAGCACAACCAGACCGACGCCTATGTCCACGGCGAGGTTTTCGGTACAGGGGGGCTCAAGACGACGCCCGACAACCCCCGCGGCAGCCGAAGTAAGTCCATCGAGAAACGCTGCAAGGGCAAAGGCCAGTGGAACAAATACACCATCGTTTGCGTTGACGGCGTTATCAAGCTGTCGGTAAACGGCAAGTTCGTCAACGGGATCAGCAAGGCAGCGATCAAGAAGGGCTACATCTGTTTGGAGTCCGAAGGCGCCGAAATCCACTTCCGCAATATCCGGATAATGGAATTGCCGCCGGGTATCACAAACGCCCAGAATACCGCGCCCGTTGTCGCAGACAAGAAGTAGATCTTCACCGCCTAACGAGCGCATCAGCAAAGGATTACAACCTGTCGTGGGATCAGGGATTCGGGAGCAGGGGCCCGTCGCTGCGCGAACGCTTGGCGAACCTCCGGATCGCAGCCGCAAGTTCCTGCTTGTGCGCCCGGAGAAAACTGGGCGTATAGACCTCACAATACGTGGCACGGGCTTCCAACCCGTGTCCACCCCATCCGCAAATCCATACGGGTCATTTGAGCACATACCATGATAGCGCCATTTCCAGAGAACTCAACCTTCACCTTTGTCTCATGTTCGCTCAAGGCTTCCCGGTATTTCACAATTTGCCGCGATCTGGCGCATTTTGCCACATGATTTCTCGTTACTAACCGTCGGGCCAAAGCCTTTACTATGTAGAAAGGTGGTGTGTAAGACCATGTCAAACAGCCCAGAAAATAAGTTGCCGCGGTCAATCAAGAAATTGCCGGCCAATGCCATCGGGATTGTGAGTATTGTGAAGAACAGCTCAGGCAGGTGCGCGAGAATCCTCGCTGTCTTCCTACTCGTCCTTGTCGGTTCTATTGGTGCCGTGCGCGCGATAGCAAATGGGTATTCAAGAACAATCAACGTCCTCTCTGAGCACATCCTCTGCAAAGCAGAAGAACTGAGCAATGCGACACGTGGTCCTGTCCTTAATTCGGCGCAGGTGGAAGATATTCTCAGTGAGCTAAGAGGCTTGATCGGTCAATACGAGAAGGCCTTGGTCTTCGCGCAGAGCCCTTACCCCGGGGAGATTCTGTTAGGCACCACGCCTGCGGGTGACAGCACCTGGCTCGAGACCCTCGCCAGTGCCCGCTATGACGGCTTTTTGAAGGAAATACGAATCAGACGCACCGGACTCAGGGCAAAGTACCTCAGAATCAATGATATTGAGATCATCTACAACACTCCCGATGGACCCCAAAAGCACACCTTCAACCAAAACGGCAGGGTCAAGCTCCATCATGGCGGCATCTTCAAGCTGCCCCTTCCCAGACCGATGAGAATCAGGCGAGTTCGGATCAACATCAATCACGAATCGACCGGCCTGGAGGTCTATGGGATCCCCCACGATGTTCGTCCCGTACATCCTGTCGTTGAAGAGAACCACTATCCCGGAGAGGTCCTCCTGGGAACCACACCTGCGGGTGACAGCACCTGGCTCGAGACGTTGTGCCCCAGCCCTTATTATAGACCCATAAGGGAGATACGGCTGAGAAGGACCGGCAGGAAAGCGCCGTATCTTAGAATCAATGATATCGAGGTCACTCACATCACACCGCAAGGTTTAAGAAAGGCTGTGTTCAACAAAGGGGCAAGGGCCAAACTCTACTACGACGGCCTCTTCAGACTCATCCTGCCCAGGCCAATGAGGATTACCCGCATTCGCATTTTGATCAATCACGAATCGACGGGCCTAAAAGTGTACGCATCTTCCGCACAAAACCTGAGAAAAGATTCCGACCTCGTCTGCTCCAGGCACTAACATCCTTGGGCGCCCTGTCCAAATACTCGTGTCGGTCGTCTGACCACGAAGTGGCGCACTGCTATCCCTTGCAATTTCAAGAATTCATGTTAATATGTCGCCATGCAAACGCACGATATAGACAGAACGCGGCGTGATTTTCTGGGCGGTGCTGCGGTGGCCGCTGGGATGTTCGCGGCGCCGTGGCTTGGGTTTGGCGCTGCGCAGGCACAGGTCGTAATCGGGCCTGATGAGCGAAAACGAGTCGAGGCGGCGATTCCGACCAAAGCCTTCATTCGACCTCGTAAGGCTCGGAAGCTCCTGATTTTCGACCTTAATGTCGGATACGGTGGGCACCGCTCCATCTCTACTGCCAATCTGGCTTTCACGCTGATGGGCGCGAAGACCGGTGCTTTTGAGACGGTGATCAGCAAAGACCCGTCCGTATTCAGGCCGGAGAGTCTGAGACGGTTCGATGCCGTCTTCTTCAACAACACGGTGGGCAATCTCTTTGAAGAGACCGACTTGAGGCAGAGCCTGATCGAATTTGTCTATGGCGGCGGAGGACTCCTTGGCGTTCACGGCACTTCGGTGGCCTTTACGCGCTGGCCCGGTGCTCACGAGGACTGGCCGGAGTTTGGAATAATGCTCGGCGCCCGCGGCGCCAGCCACCGCGACAGCGACGAACGCATCTTCATTAAACTCGATGATCCCAACCATCCGCTGAATCGACCTTTCGGCGGAAGTGGCTTTGAGTACCGGGACGAGTTCTTTCGTTTCCACGGCCCTTATTCGAGAAACAGGGTCCGTGTGCTCCTGAGCATTGACACCGAGAAGACCGACTTCAAGGGCCAGCCGCGCGGCAACTGCTTCCGCGCCGACAACGACTACGCCCTCGCCTGGGTCCGCAACTACGGCCGGGGGCGGGTTTTCTACTGCACCATCGCGCACAACCCCTACGTCTTCTGGGACCCTAAGATGCTGCAGTTTTATCTCGCGGCTGCTCAATTCGCCCTGGGCGACCTGCCGGCCCCGACCATCCCCAGCGCCAAATTGACCCCGGCCATCCGGGTGCAGGAAAAGCTCGGCTGGCGCCTCGGCATCGAGGCCTACACTTTTCATAGATACACGCTCTTCGAGGCGATCGACAAAACCGCCCGGCTCGGCCTACCGTATATGGGCGGCCTGAGCTTCCAGAAAGTCAGTAAGGAAATCCCCAAGAACTTCGATGACCAGCTGACCAACGACGAGCTGAAACAGATCAGGCTGAAATTGGATTCAGCCGGCGTTCGTCTCCTGACGTATTACATCCACCAGATTCCGGGCGACCAGGCCGGCTGCCGCAAGGTCTTCGAGCTCGCCCGAAAGATCGGCATCGAGACCTTCATGTCAGAGCCGGCGCCGGAAGCACTGGATACCATCGAGAAGTTCTGCGACGAATACGACATCAACGTCGCCATCCACAACCACGACCAGAAAGGCTCGCCGCTGTACTGGCGACCTGAGAATGTCCTGAAAGTCTGCCAAAACCGAAGCAAACGGATCGGCGCTTGCGGCGACCTCGGCTATTGGATGCGGGCCGGCATTGACCCGATCAAGGCCGTCAAAACGCTCAAGGATCGCCTGATCACCGTCCAGATGCACGATCTGCACGAGCTAAGCCCCCAAGGTCACGATGTCCCCTGGGGCGCCGGCGCCGGCAGGACCGCACAGTTTATCGAGGAAATCCACCGCCTGGGCATCAGGCCCACCATGTTCGGCCTCGAATACTCCTACAACTGGTTCGAGTCGATGCCCCAGATAGCAAGCTGCATCGAGTTCTTCAACAAGACAAGCCTCCGACTTGCAAACAAAGGACAGCTATGACACCAAAGAGAGATTCCAAGCCAACAAATAGCATCCGCATCACACGTCGCCGGTTCCTGGGCGGCACGGCTGCGCTTTCCGGGATCGTCGCCGCGCCGTGGATTATCCCCGCCTCGGCGCTGGGCGCCGATGGAAACGTCGCGCCAAGCAACCGAATCACAGCAGGCCTCATCGGGCACGGCCTGATGGGGCGAGGCCACCTGCGCCGCCTGGCAGGCGACAGGGACCTTCAAGTCTTGGCCGTCTGCGACGTGGACCGCTCGCGATGCGAGCAGGGCAAACAGCGAGTGGAGGAAACTTACGCCGCCCGCAATCCCGGAGGCACATACAACGGCTGCACGGCGTATAACGACTATCGCGAGCTTCTGGCCCGCCCGGATATTGACGCCGTGGTGATTGCCACGCCGGACCACTGGCACTCATTGCAGTCGATTGACGCGGCCAACGCCGGCAAGGACGTCTATTGCGAGAAACCCATCTCAATTACGGTGCATCAGGGCCGTCGCCTCGTCGAGGAGGTCCAAAGGTACGGCCGGATTTTCCAGACCGGAACGCAGTACCGCTCGATCCCGACGATCCGTCAGGTCTGCGAGTTCGTCCGCGCCGGTGGACTCGGCAAGGTCAAATCCGTCTTCACGCTGTGGACCAAATTAGGCGGCTTCTTCGCAGCGCCACGCTTCGAAGCCTGTCGCCATTTGATGGACATCGAGAACTCCCGGCATTCTTACGCCCCGCTCGATTTCGCTCTGCCCGCAGAACCGGTCCCGGACGGCCTTGACTGGGACCTCTGGGTCGGTCCGGCGCTCTATCACCCCTACAACCGCGCCTACCACCTCAATCCCTCGCCCGGCGTTGTGCCCTGGTCCTTCGAAGAGGATTTCGGCGCCGCCTCTTCAACCTGGTTCCATTCGCACAGCGCCGACGTGATTCAGTACGCACTCGGCGTCGAAAGAAGTGGCCCGGTCGAATTCATCCATCCCAACAGCGGCCAATTCCCCACGCTCACTTACAGATATGCCAATGGCACGCTGCTTCATTTGGTCGATCACTGGGGAATGGTCAAGGACCTATACAAGGCCGTGCCTGCAGAGGCTCGGTTGGCGGGGAACTTCGGAGGCGTCTTCGTCGGAGAACGGGGCTGGGTCACCTCAATGTCAACCGGCGGTCAGGTTGAAGGCGGCCCTGACGAAATCTTCAAGGAAATGAAGCTGACAACCCGACAGGTAAACATCGGGGACAACAACCATCACGCCAACTGGTTCGATTGCATTCGCACGCGGAGGCGCCCGAGCTGCAACGAGGAGATCGGCCATCGCTCGGCGTCGCTCGGACATCTGACGATCATCGCGCACAAGTTAGGGCGGTCCTTGAAGTGGGACCCGGCCAAAGAAGAGTTCCTCGGCGACGAGGCGGCGAACCGTCTGAGCTTCCGCGCGATGCGCGCGCCGTGGCCGATCTAATGCGCAGCGGTAACCAAAGGCATCATGATGAACCAGCATCAAATCAATTCTGGAGAAAAAGAAGCGCTGCTGCGGTATCTGGGAGATGTGCTATGAGATTTGCAAAAAATCCAAACCGCAGAGAAGTGCTCAGAACTCTGGGCGCCTTGCCCGTCCTTGGCATTTCCTCACGTTCATCTGCAAAAGGAAAATCACAGGACAAAGTAGATGCTGTAACCGGCCCTACTTTCATTGCAAGGTCCGATAAACAGGAGTACGCCAGACTCAAGGCCCTGGATTTGAACGATCCGAAAGTGGTTGCCAGGCAAAAGAAAATGCCCACAGGGAAAATCGGCAATCTTTCCGTCGGTCGTCTCATTAGTGGCAGCAATCTAATCAGCATGAACATGCACGCGCGCGATTTGGACTACGTAACCGCCCTCGCTACTCATTACAACACCGAGGAAAGAGTCTTTATGACACTGAAGCTATGTGAGGAGCATGGAATCAATACGATTGTTCTCAAGAATCACAATTTCAAGCGATTCAGATTGTCAAAATACTGGGACGAGTGGGGCGGTAAGATGCAATGGATTGCCGACGTCATCACCACGGACATCAACAGCTACGAGAGACTGCTGGTCGAACATTTGGAATTGGGGGCGTCGGCGGCCTATTTGTGGGGAGGCGCCAGCGACACTTGGTATTATCAGAAGAAGCAGGACAATATCATCAAGGCCTTCGAGATCATGAAGAAATACAAGATTCCAGTCGGCATCTGTGCGCATCGATTGGAGCCCATCGCGTTTTGTCAAAAGCAAGGACTCGTCCCCGACTTCTATATGCTGACTCTCCATCACGACCGATACTGGTCCGCTCATCCGAAAACCAATAGACGGTTCATGGAGATGTACGGGAAAGACTCCCCCGATCATGCCCAATACCACGATAACATGTTCTGCCACAATCACGAGCAGACCGTGGCGTTTATGCAGGATGTCAAAGTGCCCTGGATCGCCTTCAAGGTCTTGGCCGCCGGCGCAATCGGCGCCAAGGACGGAATCAATTATGCCTTTAAGAGCGGTGCGGACTTCATTTGTCTGGGCATGTTTGACTTCCAAGTGAAGCAGGATGCCGAGCTTACCCAAAAGGCCGTCGCAGAATCAAATAGTCGTAAACGTCCATGGGTGGCACGAGCATGAAGATTAAGTGTCGGTGATTCGACACCGAGCGTACCGGCGGATATGCCCGCGAGTGCGGCTTTGCCAATCGGGTTGTCAACACTCCTTCGAGATTCCCGGCTGCGGGGCCGGATAGATACCGTCGGGACCGGCGCCGATTGGGGCCGCCGTCTCAAAGGTCATCTTGTCAATGTCTTTGACGAATTGAAAGTCGGATTTCAACGCCTGGTCCCACGTAATGTACTGGCCGGAGTGGGTCGCCATGCGTCCCATCAAGGCGGCCACTTCGGCCTCGCCTGCGCGGCGGGCCTCGTTGTGAGGCTTATTCTGCCGGATGGCGTCCAGAAGCAATTGCCATTCGGCGCGGTAGGGGTTGGGCTCGCGCTGGGGGTACTGCCAAACCATCTCTTCAGCGACCATATTGTGGCTTTTGTAAATTTTGGGCTTTGGGGCGCCGAGGCTCGCCATGATCACGGCCGAGCCTTTGGAGCCGTGGGCGTAGTCGGAGTAGGTCTCCCAGCAGCCGGTCATGTGGCGCGAGAAGGCGAAGAGCTTTGTGCCGTCAGCGAAGGTGTATTCGACGGTGTAGTGGTCGAACTGGTTGCCGGCGTGCTCATAACAGCGGCCGCCCATCCCCTGGGCCGAGACGGGCCAGGCCCCCTTCGTCCAGCAGGCCACGTCTATGTTGTGGCAGTGCCAATCGATGAAGAAGCCGGAGGAGACCCAGGTGAAGCTGTTTGGATGCTGGAGCTGGAACACGAGCTCGTTCGCGTTCTCCGGCAGGCGCGGGCATCGGACCGGCCCGTGAACCCGGTAGATCCGCAGGGTGTGCACCTGGCCGATGGCCCCGTCGTGAATCCGGCGGACCAATTCCTGGCGAGCCTTGGAGTGGCGCCACATAAAGCCGACGCCCACCTTGAGGTTCTTCCGCTCGGAGGCCTCGGCGGCTTTTAGCCAGCGGCGCACGGCCGGCGCGTCCGTCGCGAACGACTTCTCCGCGAAAACGTTCACGCCCTTGGCCACGGCATACTCGAACTGCATCGGACGAAAGGCCGCATGAGTGGTCAGCAGCACAACGTCCCCCGGCCCTAAGCAGTCGATCGCCTTTTTGTAGGCGTCGAAGCCGACAAATTGGCGCCCCGGTGGCACGTCAACCTTCGCCTGATGGCCTTTTTTAAGGTTATTCAGGCTGCCCTTGAGGCGGTGCTCGAACAAATCGGCCATCGCGTAGAGCTTCACCGGGCCGCCCGTGGCCGAAAAGGCGTCGGCGACCGCACCGGTGCCGCGGCCTCCGCAGCCCACCAAGGCCAGCTTGATCGTCGAGTTTTCAGCCGCGTAGCATCGCGGCGCCGCCACACCCGCCAGGGCCGAGGCAGCGGCCAGATGTCCCGAAAATTTCAAGAAATCCCGGCGCGATTGCGAGCCGGAAGAAGCGTGAAGATTTGATGCACTCATTGCAGACTCCTTTAATGTTTGAATCATACCGGTCAAGACAATAATACTATAACACTATCGGTTGAAATCTCAAGCCTTTTTCATGCAGAACTCATCTCTTAGGATATTGGTTGCGCGCCGACACAATTCACGCCCATAGTCCGTCCAAATGCCTTTGCCCCAGTACCGAAAACAGCTCGTCTGCGTTATCAACAGGCCGAATAGTGCGTTGCGATAGCGGCTCTCCGACGTCGGAACGTCCCGGGAAAGCACCTTTTCGGCAAACAGGGCACTTGTGCTCTGCATCGGCCCTAACACGTCTTCATACCCTCGCACCCAGGAGATGTTATTGGTCCAGCTACCGCCCTCAATGTGAAACCGGTCGTCTTCTTTCTCGAGGTCCTTAATGAGTTTTGCCATCGCCTCCGGACCGGCCCCATCCGTGAATCTCTCCCATATCCGGCCCTGCATAACCGGCTGAACGGCGGGAAAGGCCGCCTCGGTAACCCCTATGCTATCGAGATATTCCAGGTACTCAGTCGGGTTCACCGGGCAGGTCAGGCTGCCGGATGCCTCAGCCATCACGTCCAGGTATTTAGAGCCGAACTCATTCATCATAACCCCGCCGTTCTCCCCATCGGCGATTTGCGTCACCACCGCAGGGACGGACGAACCGGCCAGCTCCGAGCGACGAAGCATCTTGGCCTCATAGTAAGGCTGCATCTGCCCGATGAGTTTGCTGTCGCTGCCTCGGGTCTTGATGATAGCTGTGATGCAAATGCTTTCACCTAACGAATTCCTAACGATAAGCCGGTGCGGTATGTGGGGATAACGTACAGCCTCGCCGTCCTCGATCCGCTCGACCGTGTGCTCCTGCACGAGAACCCACCGATAGCCGCATTCCTTGAGGGTCTTGACGAACTCATAGCACACATCCGGATGGTTGGGCAGCGCCATCTCACACGGCGAGAAACCCCTCACACGGCTCAGCGCCTCCAAGCCGAACAACGCTGCGAAAAAGTGCTGCCACGCACGAACATGCAGACGGTAATCCTGAACCGGAGTCGAGGGCGCCACAGCGTGGCCCCAGGGCGCACCGAGCCACTCAATATACGGGCGATAGACCGGGTCACACGTCACCGCCCGAAGGCCCTCGATGACGTCATATTTACCCATCTGACACAGGCCGTGAAGCAGGCAGCCCGAATAGTCAAGCATCACACGCGGCTGTTTGCCCGCCTCGACAAGCTGCCGGATGAACTCGCCCATTCGCTTGTAGCACCGGCAGAACACGGGGGCATTGTGGTTATCGCCGGTCTCCGGATGGTCCATCATGTATTCGAGGTTGCTGATCACACGGGCGGTCCGAAGGTCCGCACCTCCCGCGGGTATCAAGGGCTGATGCATGTGAAGCGCTATGGCAAAAGCGCTCCGGATACTCTCGAACCTGACGCCGCTGTCGCCAAGGTAGAACGGCCCGCTCCGACCCATAGTCTCGGCCACCAGGTCCTCGGACCCGCAGATATTCGGCAGTCCACCCGCATATTCGGGAATAACTTTAGCGTTCATACGAAGCCTGACGATCACAGCGTCACATTCACTTTGCCGGTGGGCTCGCCTGAACTTTCAGCCCTTCGAGCATTTCGCCGTCCGGCTTGCGGATGGCAAGGCAAAACTCCCACGGCCCCGTGTCCTGTGTGATTTTCAGCAGCAGGGTGTTACAGCCCTCGCGCAGCGACACGTTCACCTTGTACTCGCCCGGCGTCGCAGCACCGCCGGCCTCGTTGGCGTGCACCAGCTTGCCGTTGACCCACAACTTATTCCCATCATCCGTTCCAAACTCCACCCGCCCAGGCTGTTCCTTCTCGCTCCGGACCCACGTGCGGACATACGCCACACGATTCTCGCCGCCGAGCGCCTTGCCAAGGTTGAACATCCAGGGCCGCGCGCTCTTGCCGTCCGGCACCAGAACACGCCACGAGGCTCCCTTCGCACCCGCCTCCTCAGGCGGAAAAACCGAATCAAAGAGCACGCCGAAGTCCAAGCCCCTTTTTCTGTAGGGCCCGCTCACCTGCCACGCCGTAACGTAATCGCCCGACTTCTCAATCAGTTTGACGATAGCAGCGGCATCTTTCCGGATGTTTTCGTTCTTCGATTTCTCGATGAGCGTATTGGCCGCCGCCTTCGCCTGTTCGGGCGCCGAGCCCGCGATTGCTTTGGCGACGCCTAACATCGCCACCTCCGCCTCGGCCTTGACCTGGTTGTCGGCTAATAAGGGCTCGACCATTTTCAGCGCCGCAGGGTCGGCCACGTTCGCAAGGCACGCTAATATCAGCTTCTTCTCCTCCGGCCGACGCGCGCCGCTTAGCAGCTCGCCGCAGGCCTTCACAGTATCGGCCGCCGGGCGCGAGCCAAGGCCAAGAAGCCGCACGCAGCCCCGCAGCGCCACCACCCGCAGCGTACTGTTCTTCGTCGTTCGGTATGCCTCCAGCAGGGCATCTATGGCCCGCTCATCCGGCCAGTCCGCCAGTGCCCGCACCGCGGCATCCTGCACCGCCGCCTTCTTGTCCGCTGCCGCCTCGCGCACCGCCTCGAAAGCCTCGGAGTTGCCGATTCCCTGAAGCACGCGCAGCAAAGAGCACTTCGTCGCCGTCCCCTTGGCCGACCGCAGGGCCGCCAGAACGTCGTCCGCCCGGCTCGCCTCGTCCGCTGTCCTCCGGGACACCCACGCCACGGCTCGTTCGGCATCCCCGCGCAGCTCATCTACCTTGAGCTGCACGAGCAGCTTGACCAATACAGGCAGGTCCTCCGGCTCAGCCAGGTCCGCAAGCGCCTTGAACGCAGCCTTGCGAACGACTTGATTGTCTCCGGAAGCCTCTTTGAGCAGGGCCGATACGGTGCTTGTGGCTTGCCGGTCGCGCAGAATCCCGATCATTTGAGCCCGGGCGTCCGGCTCGGCGAGCTTCATAGATTGAACGATTTCGCCGTCAATACCTTTGCCGGTGATTCGTCTCAGACTCGCCGCGGCGGTCTTCTTCTCCTCGTCGCTCTTGCCGGAGGCCACCGCCGTGCACAGCAATTTGACCGACGAGACGTCACCGAGCTCCCCCAGCGCCTT
>JAGMDR010000073.1 GCA_023128595.1 Planctomycetota bacterium
AAAAAAGCAATTCTTCAACAATATAGGCCGAACCTGCAATTTTGCAGAACTCATCAAAGCAAGACCAAAGTCAAACCAATCGGACCCGAAAGACCTGGCCCGGTTTCCCGGCAAGCCCGGAACCCTGTGCCCGAATTCTACCTTATCTGCTCACCGGCAACAAGTCTTATTGAGCGAGATTCCAACACAAACCCGCCCGGAACCGAGGAATCACTGCCCTGCGAAAGGAGGCTATTGCCCCGGGGCCGCTTTGAGGGTATAAATTGACTCTGGTAGATACTTTGTGCAGAACAGACGTTCGCTCGACAGCAAACAATGATAGCGGATAAAAAAAAACGAATTGGATGGCAGAATAATGACCGGATGTAGGCTTCAAACGAACTCTATCGTGCGCAATCGCAGCGCTCACCCTGTCTCTCCCGGCCCTCGCCGGCGGACCAGGCTTCACCGGCCCCAAAGACACCGTAGGCAAAGCCGCTTACAAATAGTAAAACCGTTGGAATTAAAACAACATCACAGGAGCCTCTGATTGTGCGCAGAATATGGATCTTCCCCGTTGCCGTCATACTTTCATTATTGCCCGCACACCCTATCGGGTGCGTGGCAGCCTCAAGCGCAGCTTGGGGATGGCCCGTGGCAGACCCGGCCCGGACAAATCAGACAACCTCGTCATCTGCTCGCGCTGGCTCAACAATACTGGAGGCCCGCGTCTTTCCCATCGAAGGCCAAACTCAGGGGCTCGAACCGCAAATCCTTGACTTCCACTATGCCCCTAAGCGCTGGCAGGTATGCATCGGCCTGCCCGACGACCCGCACAAGAGCATGGTCGGCTGCGACGGGGGTCTCTACTACGACTATGGCGCCGGCAGCTTCTACGATTTCGGCACCCGCATACGCACAGGCCTCGAAACGCAGGGGCAGAAGTCTGATATTGCCCAGTCGCTCTACAACCCTCGTATTCCCATTGTCGTCACCAAGCAGAACATCGGCCCTCTAACTCTTGAGCAATGCGCCTGGGCCGCAGCACCCCGCGAAAAACACATCTCCAACTGGGCGCCGCGCCGAGTTGACTATCTCTGGCTCAGAATGGCCAACAACAGCGATGCCCCCCAAACCGGATGCATCTCGGTGCAGATTAACTCAAGAACGCCCCTCGCCATCAGCGATGACAATACCCGCCTCCTCGAAAGGGGCAATCCCGACAGGACTTTCTGCATCCTCTCGCCGGCCTGCGCTAAATTCGACCCCCAGGCCCTCGCCCGGGATTACCTGCCCGGTAAGGGGATTGAAGCGGCCGACCCGCCCGCCGTCAACAAAGGCTGGGCCTACCCGAACATCGCGTGCGACCGCCGTTTCCGCGACATTATGGTTCGCTACGCTGGGCCGCTCACCTTTACTTATCACGCCAAACCTGGAAAAAAGTACCGAGTTGCCTTCGGGCTGATTGAAAGCTGGCACGCCAAACCCGGCGTTCGCCCGCTCGAAATCCGCATCGAGGGCAAGACTGTTCGTTCCCTCGACCTAATAAAAGAGTTTGGCCGCAACACCCCCGTAGTCCTCATCTTCGACGCCGAAGACACAAATGGCGACGGCCTGATTGAAATGGGCATCCATTCCCCCAAACACGCAGAAGACAACAACACCATCCTCAGCCTCCTCTGGGCATTCGACTCCGAAAACGCACCAACAGAAAAACAGCTTATCGCCGGTGGTCAAGACGACCGCGCCTTGGCGGTGACGTACCCCGGAAAAGCCCAGCGCACAATCAAGCTGCTCTTTGAGCAGAAGCGTCTCGCCCCCGATGAAGAATACTTGGCCCTGCTCACCTTCTATCGGGGCAATCTCGCCTCTGCCCGCACCACCCAAGACCAGGCAGACCACGAGCTGGACCGCGCCATCGAATACTGGGGCCGGGTTGATCTACCCTACGACCGCATCACCGTACCTGATCCGGCCATCCAGGGCCTGTTGGATTCCTGCATTCGCAACATCTACCAGGCCAGAGAGCTCCGCAACGGCCAACCCGCATTCCAGGTCGGCCCCACCTGTTACCGCGGAACCTGGGCCGCCGACGGACCTTTCATACTCGAATCCATCACCTACCTCGGCCGCGCAAAAGAGGCCCGCGCAGGCCTCGAGCTCCAGATCGACAAAGACGAAGGGCCACAGGGCGTCAAATTCTCCAAAAAGTCAGGCCTGCGATTATGGATGATCTGGCGACACGCCCAGCTAACCGGAGACTTCAAATGGCTCGAAAAAACCTGGCCAAAAGTCGAGCAAAACGTCAAAAACATCATCGAATACCGCAAAATGACCCGCGATGACCCAACGCAGGCCAACTACGGCTTAATGCCCCCCGGCTTCGGCGACGGCGGACTCGGCGGCGTCCACCGAGAATACACAAACGTCTATTGGACACTCGCAGGCCTCAAAGCCGCCATCGAAATGGCGCAAAAACTAAACAAACCCACGCTCGCAAACTGGCAGGCCGAATACAAAGACTACTGGCAGACCTTCGACAACGCCAGAAATCGCGACAAGCTCACCGACAAAGCCGGCAACGTCTATGTCCCCGTAACAATGAAGGGCGAACAAGCCCAGCCTCCTCAGCGCGGCGCGTGGGCCTTTCTCCAATCCGTCTTCCCCGGACGCATCTTCGACCCGGACGACAAGCTGATGCTCGGAAATATGGCAATGCTCGACGCAAATCAGGCCGAAGGCCTCATCTTCGGCACCGGCTGGATGCACGACGGTATCTGGAACTACGCCGCCTCATTCTATGCCCACGCACACCTCTATCTCGGACACTCCAAAAAAGCCGCCGCCACACTATACGCCTTCGCAAACCACGCCTGCCCGCTGCTATGCTGGCGAGAGGAACAGAATCCAAAAGGACAAAACGAAAACTACGTCGGCGATATGCCACACAACTGGGCCTCCGCAGAGTTCATCCGCCTCATCCGCCACCTGCTCATCCTCGAACGAGGCAACGAATTGCACCTGCTCGGCGCCCTGCCCACCGCCTGGACCAAACCTGGTAGCAAAACACAATTGCTCGATATCCCAACCTCTTTCGGACCTGCCAGCCTGATACTCCAGATGGCCCCCAACGCCGAATCCGCCCGGATACAAATCACCCCGCCTCGCCGCCAACCCCCGAAGAAGATCGCTGTCCACCTCGAACACTTCCAAAAACCCATCAAACAGACCAGAACCGAACTGAAAGGCAGCAACTTTATCATCACCGTAACCTTCAAATAACGGACCATCCGGTTAATGCGTAGGTGGCCGTTGCAGGTCAGGGCCTTGGAGTCCTCTGGAGAGAAAAATCGTTTGGGCAGAGGGCCAGATTAGGGCAAGCAGGGGGGTAATTTGGACCTCTGGGG
>JAGMDR010000074.1 GCA_023128595.1 Planctomycetota bacterium
GATAATTGACTTAAGTCAATTATCAATCCTCCCGCCTGTCAACCTCAAGCCCACCTTGCAAATGCCGGAAAACCGCGCAAAATTTCGAGAAAACTCCCGGAAAAATGGTAAAATTACAGAAAAAGCGTTACGTTTTCGCCCTCTGCCGGCACTCTTCTATGGTTCATAAGTCTAACAAGGCTCGTATTAGCCGTATATGGACGAACAATTGAATTACATTGAGTTACTAAAAAAGGCCCAGCTTGGCGATAAGCAGTCGCTCAATCGGTTGGCCGAGCTGGCCAGGCAGCGATTGAGTGTTTACGTCTATCGCCTCACGCTGGCCGATGACCTCACGCAGGAAATCGTGCAGGAGACTTTGTTGGAAATGTGCAGAATCTTGGGAAAACTCAAAAAACCTGACAGATTTTGGCCCTGGCTCTACGGAATAGCCACCAATAAGATTCGCCGTCACCAGCGGACCGAGCGAACTCAAAGAAACCTCGCCAAATCCAGCGCAAAGCGGGGCCATCAGCTTGGAGCCGATGCCACCCAGCGAGAGCAGGGACTCCAGAATCTCGTAAGCCGGGAGCTAAAAGAAATCGTCACAACGGCAATGAAAAGCCTCAGGACCCGACACCGCGCCGTACTGGTTATGCGATGCTACGACCAAATGTCCTATAGCGAAATTGCCGAGTCTATGGGCTGCAGCGAGTTCAGCACCCGTATGTTGTTCGTGCGGGCCAAAAGGGCGCTCCAGAGGCAGCTTGCCCGCAATGGCTTCGGAAGAGGGTCACTATTAGCCGCTTTGGTCCTATTCGGGAAAATGACCGCTCCCACCGAAGCCGCCGCAGCCCATGTCTCGGTAACGGCTGTCACCACAAGTGTCGGTTTGGTGGCGGGACTCGTGGGCCTGGCCACAACCAAGACCGCCCTCGTCTCCCTCACTGCGGCAGGCGCCATCACCGTCGGCTCTATCGCCATGACTTACGGACCGCTGAGCACAGCGACTCAAACCGACCGGGCCCCGGTCGGAAGCTCGCATGTCTTCAGTCCCCTCGGACAGGCACAGAACGGCAACGAGGAATACTGGTACTACTTCCCCGAAGGCGCGGGCAGGCCAATGATGATGCGCGTCAAGGCCGGCCCCGCCGGCGCGCACCCACACGCACAGTTCCTCCAAAACGACCAGGCAAACTACTATTTCAACGATAACGTCATTTACATAAACAACCACCGTATGTACGCCGCTGACCTGAGCGTGCTAAGACTGCCCACCGACAGCCCGCAATTAAGCAGCTTTCTCTCTCGGATCGAAGGGGGCAGTGGAAATCAGAAGATGCAATACGTCCCCAACAGGGCAAAGGGCTTACTCGTAATCGCAGCCCGCAGCGGCGAAAGAGGCCCCAATCGCTCCTGGGTCATACGTCACGACAACGTCCTCGACGAGGACTACTTCCAGGGCGATTGGCCCGCTGGCATAAAAACCATCGACAAACGGGATGGAATGCACAAACGACGATGGACCTATTTCAAAATTGCGGGCCGCATTAACGAAAAAGAAATCTCCGGCACTGGACGGATACCCTTCGTCTATGCCACCAGCAGGCGCTACAGCCCTTGGCTCAGACTCCACGTCGCCGACGACCTGACGATTGTCGATACCGGCGCCCGCGCTTACGCCTCCGGGGCCGACGGAGCGGTTCTGGCACGCTACAAAGCAGGCTCCTTCTTCAAAGGCCTCCCGAGGCCCTGGATGGGACTGCATGCTATCGATACTGTAAGGCGTGACGCAGCAGAGCAGCGCATCCGGTTCCAGACAAAACACATCGAAGGCAACAAGATTCAGGTCAGCATGACACATGGACAAGTCAACCTCCTTTATACCATTGACCTGGAAGTCGATGTCGTCGACGAAATAGCGTTCTCAATAGGTAACAGCAGCATTGGAGAATTGAAGTTCTCCTACCTGCAGAATATCGATGATATCGGTAGTGAATTTGTCTCGCCGAGGAGCGCCGGTTACCGAGGGCCGCAGCAGCAGGATTTCGGGTTGTTATGGCTCGTCCAGCTTGCCGAAGGCTCATTGGCCAAATAAGACGTTAATGCTTCAGTTGATCTTTTACAATTCTATCACAAGATTGTTTCGGAAAGGCTTTGTTGGTCCCCAACTTGCGCAAGTAATTGTTTTAGAGTAAGAAGAAATTTTTTTGTAAAGGAAGGTGTATTATGTCAAGACGAGTTATGATTACAAGTTCTGTGTTGGTCTCTCTGGTATTGGCCTTGCTCTGCGGTGCCGTGCTCGCTGAAGTATCGAGCGGCGGCGGACCGGGCGAGCCGAACGGACCCGGCGAGCCGAATGGCCTAGGCGAGCCTAACGCCGTCCGCTACCATCGTATGCCCGTAGTCAAATATGCTGTGGCATCGCCGAGGGCATGCCTCATCAGCCCGCCCCTATGGACCACTGACGCATACTATCTGCCCACAGGAGACGCGGATAACTTCCCTCGCGGAAACGGCGCTATCCGCGTGCCCGTCGGAACCAGAATCGTTGTCTGTCTCAGTCGCGACATGGAAGGTGTCTGGTACACCGGCTCCTATGGCTGTTTGGGCTCGACAATGGTGCTCCAGTACTGTAAGCTCTGCAAATGCGAAGAGCTTGATTCGGAAGACTGCCCCGACGTTGCACCTGACCCCAACCAATGCCGCTACGCACGCTGTGCCTGCGAGCAGTGCAGGCAGCTCGGTGCTGTTTGTTGCCCGTTACCTGATGACCCCGTAATCATTCCCTGTCCCTGGGTCACTATAGGCAAAGACGGCGCCAGAGACTGCCGCAAGGGTCCGAGCATCGGCAGGGCAAAAATCGGAGTCCCCGTCCACTTCAACAGACCGGGAGTCTATCTCCTGCGCGCTATTGTCACAACATTCGCAAAGCCCGGATATCCCCTGCCATTGGAAGATTGGCGCGACCGTCTTCTCGGCACGGACGACCTGACGGCCGTCTTGCCCGAAGTGCCTCCGGCACAGGATAAGGACGTCATTTATATCAGGGTGCGCGTAGTGGGTCGCATGGCCGACGAAGTCGAACCAAAAGGTCCCCACAGCCACGATCCTGACTACAAACACATCAGGGCAATGAAGAAGCTTATGGACCCGAATGGGCCTCCTGACTTCTCTGACACCGACCTTAACGGCGATGAAGTCGTCAATATGGCCGATCTCGCCATTATGGCGCAGCAGTGGGGCAGGGAATACGAGATGCCCTTCACTGATGATGAATGATAAAGACTATCGTAAACTTGGCGCCGGCCTGACCAAAACCACCGCCCAGCTCGAAATGTTGGGCGGTGGTTTCAGGTCGGCCCACTTTTGACCGATAATCTAATACGGAAAACAAAAAGTATGTGTGCTTCATCAAACAGAGCCCCGACCGTAAGGCAGGGGTAATAGTCATTGGCCTAAGTGGCCTCGCAAGGGCGCAGTAAGATGAAAAAGACGATGCTAATAGCCTCGATACTCGTCGCCGTTATGGCCGGCGCCTCCGCCCCCGCCGCGACCGAAAACTACCTGTTCCTCATCGACCAAAGCACCGTGGTCCAAACAGGAGGCTTTGTCGGCGTCAACGAGACCTACCAAGTCACCGGACAGTTCCAGCTTACCGTCGATTTCACCGCGCAAACCGCCTCGTTCAACTGGGTCGATGCGACTCTTAGCGACGGCCCATTCCGGCAGACCCCGAGCCTCGGCCGGCTCTTTAACATGACCGAGCTGACCGCCGCCACTGTCAGCGCTGCCCAAATTGAGTTTGAGGGCACGACCGCAAACGGCACAGACGCCGATATCCATCTCGTACTGAGCCTCTCACCCGGTTCAATTCATCTAACCGGCCAAGTCACTTGCCCCTGTTGTGATTTCTTTGACTACTCTCTGGATGCCGTTGCAATCAAAGTGCCCCCCGGCTGGACATATCAGTACTTCGATGATTTCCGAACCGAAAAAGCAAAAAAAGATAGCTACACCCATTCCGTCTTCTGGCCTAAGGATGCCTTTCCACCGCCGGAGCCTTATCTGTATTACTACGGCGCCGCAGGCGACAGGGCCTTGGCCTTTGCAGACTACGGCGGTCAGCCCGCGCACTTGGGCTATTGTTTTCCCATCGCTTCGGGCCACGCCCGAAGGACCGTAAGAGGAATTCTAAAAATCGACGTTCGGTTTCCTTCTAATGCGCACATCTCCCAGTCGCCGCCCGGTTACTTGCTCTATTCTCTTTCACCCGACGGACATAATTGGTCAACCCCCAAAGAGCTCCATGCCGGACACAATGAAATCCCTATCGAGTCACTCCAGGGAACCTGCTACGTCATCTTCCTTGGAACCAGAGTCTTGATCGATAATCTGGCCGTCCACCTGAACTCACCGCCCGCAACAATCTACGTCCCCAAAGATTTCGACACTATCCAGGAAGCCATTGACGCCGCCGCCCATGGCGACGTTATTGAAGTTGCCCCCGATACCTACAAAGGCCCCGGCAATCAAGACATCGAGTTCGGAGGCAAGGCCATTACCGTCCGCAGCGCCAACGGCCCCGAAGTAACTATCATTGACTGCGAGGATTCGTCCGGCTCCGGCGGATCGGGAGCAGGTAAACAGCACAGAGGATTCTACTTCCACGAAGCGGAACAGTCTGATTCCGTCCTCCGCGGATTTACCATCATCAACGGCAGAATCCACGGCTCCCAAATCCCCCCGGACGATATGCGATGGAATCTTAACCCCTCACACCCTATCGGCGCCGGCATCTATTGCGAGTACAGCAGTCCTACCATCGTCGATTGTGTCATCAGGGACTGTGGCACTGAAATCGGGGGCGGCATCGGATGCGCCGGTGGCGAGCCGGCAATTATCGACTGTCTCATCGAACAGTGCTCCGCAGGTGGTTTCGGACCCGCCGAGTCCGGTGGACGCGGTGGTGGTATCGGCCTGATTCGAGGCGCAAACGCAAAGATAAATAACTGCGTCATCAGAAATAATACCGTTTATCATAACGGTCTCGGTGCCGCAATATACGCCCGTCGAGCCGCTGCTGTAATAACCAACTGCGAAATTTCATCCAACGGCCCGCGATCCGAAGATGGCTTTTCGACAGGCGGAGGCCTTTATTGCTCCGACCCGCAGACAAGAGTGGTCCTGAGAAATTGCATCTTCTCCAATAATGCCGCCGTTGCCGGTGCCGCAGTATTCACCCGGCGAGGCCCTGATATTCCCGGCTGCCCCCAAGCCGACTGCCCGCCTTGCTACGTTCGCGTCATCAACTGCACCGTCGCGCACAACAGACTCACTCCAGGTCCCTGGATGCGACCCATCGGCGATGCAGCCATACAGTCCTCCGGCAGTGACATAATTGTGAAGAACTCTATCGTTTACTACAACGAAGCCATCCAGATTCGCCTCACTGACCCGCCCGCCAACAGCCCCGTAGTCTATTGCGACGTCCAGGGCAGCTACCCGGGCGCCGGAAATATCGACGCCCAGCCCTTGTTTGCACCAACCGGCGTCCCCGATTACCACTTGCAGTCCATCTATGGCCGTTATAATCCGCAATCCGCCCAGTGGGTCATTGACACCAGCCACAGCCCCTGCATCGATGCCGGAGACCCCAAAGACCCCATCGCCCACGAGCCGCTCCCCAACGGCGGACGAATCAATATGGGCGCCTACGGCGGAACCCCCCAAGCCAGCAAGGGCCGCGCACGTTTGGTTTTTCACGTTGACCGAATCAACGGCAGCGATTCCAACAACGGTCTCAGCAAAGAAAACGCCTTTGCAACGATACAAAAAGGAATCGATTCCTCCAGAGACCGAGACGTCGTGATGGTTTGGCCCGCCGTGTACACCGAAGATGTTACCTTCGACGGCAAGGCAATAACCGTCCAGAGTGCCGCCGATGCCGCCGTCGTGATTGCCGAGACCGCTTATGCCTTCTCGTTCTTCACCGCCGAACGTGCCGGATGTGTCCTCCGCAATTTTGTCATAACCGGAAGTCAGGAGGGAGCAATTTACTGCGCAAACGGCGCCTCACCGACTCTCACTAATCTGACAATCGTAGGCAATTATTACGGCATCTCCGCTTGGCCCGGCACCGACCCCAATATCTCAAACTGTATTTTCTGGGACAATACCTTCGGAGATTTCCAGTGGTGTCATCCTCGCTACAGTTGCATCCAGAAACCGGGCCCCGATGAAGGCCTCGGAAATATCAGCAAGAATCCTTTATTTGCCGACCCCAACAACGGCGACTATCACTTGATCTCTCGCTTCGGCAGATACTGGCCTGACCATAATGTCTGGGTCATCGACGATCTAACCGGCCCCTGCATCGACGCCGGAGACCCCCAAGTCTATCCCAATAAAGAGCGAATGCCCAATGGCGGCAGGCTCAATATGGGGGCCTACGGTGGGACCCCCCATGCAAGTATGAGCCAGTGGCCCCTAAAAGGCGACGTCAACTGCGACGGCTTCGTCAACATGTGCGACTTCGCCTTGATTGCCGATGGCTGGCTCGAAGCACTGCCTTGGGCACGCCGCCGACATGGGCGCACCGATATAATTATGCCGATGAACGGCGATGTAATCCCGGACCCCAAGAAGAATCGCAACCAATATGCTCCTTTAACCGGGTCCTTATAGACATAAATGCTCTAATAAAAGGCCGACCCTTCCGGTAAAACGGACCGGAGAATGGCGAAGATGGTGACAGTGCCCGTGGGTGGGGCTCGTCTAAGTGGTCCCAACCACGGAGCCCTGAAAAGACTCACTCCACCCTGGTAAACCCCAGGCAGCTGGAGCGCCGTCGATCTCAGCAAGAGCCGCCCTAAAGCGGCCCTGCTTGAAAACAACGCCGTCCCGGCTGGGTGGCAGCCTCAAGCGCAGCTTGGGGATGGCCAACCCGTGTTGTTCCGTGTCTAAAACTGGAATTGGCCGGTCCCAATTAAATATTGAGCTTGCCTGCTTGGTAGTAAGCTGGTATAATAATAAAAACTACGCTGTTTGTGCGCTAATTACAAGTACCTGAAATCGCGAATTCGGAGGACGAGAAATAGAATCGCGATCGCAACAGTTTGCTGCAGACCAAACCCGAAGGCGGGCCTTCAGCCTCGTTGAGCTTCTGGTCGTCATAGCCATCATTGCCCTGTTGATGGCCATTGTCGGCCCGGCACTGGGACAGGCAAAACGCAAGGCCCGCGAAATGCTCGGAATGAGCAGGCAAAAGCAGATCGCCGCCGCCCTGAACCTTTTTGCCCTCGACAACGACGACCTCTACCCCCAGTCGGTCGCAACCGTAGGATTCGGAAGCCACTGGAACTGGTCCGCTCCCACCAAGCTCGCCGCAAACAGGGCTCGAAGCCTCGCACTCCATCGCTCCGTCAGCGCATACCTGCGAACCTACATGCCCGACGCACAAACAGTACATTGCCCCAGCGCCCCACGCGAATACAAATACCTCCGGCAGGCATGGGACGCAGGCGAAAAATGGGACAACCCCAACACCACCTTCCCAGCCGACCCGGTCGGAGGAACATTCAGCCTCTTCTGGAACTACACAGGATTCATCGGGGGACGCAGGGTCACGATAAAAGGACCCACTGGGCCGGCCCAAGGCCGAAAATGCAGCAAGCTGCTCGTCGCTGATTATTTCGGATACGACCATCGCCGAAGCCCGGGCGCCTACAGTAGCTGCGAAAAGTTCAAAGGCGCCGACATCACCCCCGAAACCTGGCTCTCATCGGCCTATTGGTCCCGCACTACCGACCCCAATGCGCCAATGCCCGAAATAAAATTAAAGGCCGGCTACATAGACGGCCACGTCGAAACCTATTCCACGTCCGAAGCCGTCCCGATGAAGATTGCAATAACCGCCGACGGCACCGTCCCATATCCCGACGGTGTCGGAGACGGAACATTCTTCCTGCCCCCAAACGCCCTCCATTAAAACCCCTCCTTCGTTGAGCTTGTCTCTCTTCGAAACGTCATCAAACAGGACCCCTCGCTGTAACTCACAAAACGCCCGATTCATCCGCTTCGTCGCGCTCGTCGGATTTGACAGCCGGATTTTCGCCTCCATCGCCGAGCTCACCTTGCACCTGCTGCAACCCTCTACCCCCGAAAGACATCGTGATGCCCCGGTGTGTTTAGCCGTCGCCGGCACCGCGACGCCTACCAGAAGACAATATAGAACACCGCCACCGCCGCTAACACCGCCCCACCTGCGATCTTCACTTCTCGCGCCGTCTTTATTTCCATCTCCTCACGAATCGGCAGCTCCCTCGGCTTATCCAGAGGTCTGAAGAAAGTGATCAACCCCATGATCATCAGCACAAGCTGGAAAGTAATCGCAACCTGGATCAGGAAATGCAGCTCCGGCGCATACCACTGAAACGCCCCATAGATAATCGGGCCGCAAACCAGCGCCGCCACACCCGCCGCACCAGGCGCC
>JAGMDR010000075.1 GCA_023128595.1 Planctomycetota bacterium
TCACCTATCCATTTCCCGGATGTGCTTTTTTTTGCCGTCGGCACCGCATTTCCCATAACACTGCACGTGCATCGTACGTCTTGTGGCGGTTTACACGGGCTCCAAGCCCGTGCCACGCGGCAAACCAGGATGTCCGATTGCAGTCTTGCAAAACCGGTCAAAACAGCGTATAAACTGGTCGTTATGGTGCAGGATGTACACAAACGAATCGAGCAGTTGCGGGATGAGATTCGAAAGAACGACTACCTGTACTACGTCCAGAGCCAGCCGGTAATCAGCGACCGGGAGTACGACAAGCTCTTTGCGGAGCTAAAGGCGTTAGAGCAGGCAAATCCCGAATTTATTACGCCCGATTCACCTACTCAGCGCGTCTCGGGTCGGCCGCTCGAAGGTTTCGCCACCGTCAGGCACGCCGTGGCGATGCTGAGTATGGACAATACGTATAACGCCGATGAGCTTCGGGCCTTTGACGAGCGGGTGCACAGGCAGCTTGGCGGTGAGGACTATGATTATGTGGTCGAGCCCAAGATCGACGGGCTGGCGATAAGCCTGCGTTACGAAGCCGGCAGGCTTGTTACGGCTGCGACGCGCGGGGACGGCGAAGTGGGTGACGATGTCACCGCAAATGTCCGGACGATAAAGGCGGTGCCGCTCGTATTACTGGCCGGCGCTGAAGTTCCCGCTGTGCTCGAGGTCCGCGGCGAGGTCTATATGCCCACGAGCTCTTTTGTCGAATTGAACAGGCTTCGCACCGAGGCGGGTGAGCCGAGCTTTGCCAATCCGCGAAATGCCGCGGCGGGCTCCTTGAAATTGCTGGATGCAAGGATTACGGCTGCGAGGAACCTTTCGTTTTTTGCATACGCGACCGGTGAGATCTCCGGGCCGTTGGGGGAGGATCATTACGAGAGTTTGGGCAGGTTCAGGGAACTCGGCTTGCCGGTTAATCCGCATATTCAAAAGGCCGGGGACATTGACGAGGTGATAGAGGTTTGTCTCGGCTGGAGCCAAGAGCGCCCAAACCTGGATTATCAGATTGACGGGATGGTGATAAAAGTCAACCGGTTCGACCAGCGTGACATACTCGGCGCCACCGGCAGGGCGCCCCGGTGGTGCATTTCGTATAAGTTTGCCGCCGAGCAGGCCGAGACTGTTGTCGAGTCCATAGACGTTCAGGTGGGCAAAAGCGGGATTTTGACGCCGGTTGCCAATTTGAGGCCGGTGCAATTGGCCGGGACGACGGTCAAGCGGGCCAGCCTGCACAATTTCGACATGCTCGCAAAGCTGGACGTGCGCGAAGGCGATACGGTGGTAATCGAAAAGGCCGGCGAAATAATACCGCAGGTGGTGGAAGTCAAAATGGAGCAAAGGCCTGCCGGTGCGGTGCCTTTCGAGGCACCGAAGAAATGTCCCAACTGCGGCTCGGCGGTGACCAAGGACGCCGATGGGGTTTATATCCGGTGCGTGAATCCGGATTGCCGGGGTCAATTGAAAGAGCGGTTGAAGTATTTCGCCGGGCGGGGCCAGATGGATATCGAGCATTTGGGCCCGGCTCTTATCGACCAACTGATTGAGAGCGGGCTTGTGAGCAATTTTGCAGACCTATACAAACTGGAGGAGGCTCAGCTTGCGGGATTAGAGCGCATGGCCGAGAAAAGTGCGGCCAATGTGATAGAGGCGATTGAAGCGAGCAAGACCCGGCCGCTATGGCGTCTAATTGCCGCTCTGGGTATCCGCCACATAGGGGGCCGGTCGGCGCAAATCTTGGCTGACCGCTTCGCTTCGCTCGATGCCCTTATGAAAGCGGGGGAGGACCGGCTCGCGAAGATAGACCAGATCGGGCCCACGATGGCCAAGAGCATCTGTGAATACTTTGGCGACCCGAAAAATCGCGCGGTAATCGACGAGCTGTCGGCCGCGGGGCTAAAGCCTCAGGAGCCGACGACGCAGCGCTCGGATAAATTAGCCGGAAAGACAATCGTCCTCACGGGCACTTTGCAAAACTTCACCCGCCAGCAGGCCCAGCAGGCGATTAGAAGCGCCGGAGCAAAACCATCCTCGAGCGTAAGTAAAAAAACCGATTTTGTATTGGCAGGTGAGAATCCGGGAAGTAAACTGACCAAGGCGTTGAAATTAGGGGTCAAAGTGATAAACGAGCAGGAGTTTATGGGGATGATAAGGGGAAGGACCCGATAGGATGGTTGATCCTGACACGAAGTACATGCAGATGGCGCTGAAGTTGGCCCGCCGGGGCCTCGACTCGGTTGAGCCGAATCCCGCCGTCGGCTGTGTCATCGTAAAGGCCAATCAGATCATCGGCAAGGGCTGGCACAGGAAGTTCGGCGGACCGCACGCAGAGATAAACGCCCTGGAAGACTGCTCGAGCCTCGGCGTTAACCCGCGCGGGGCCACTATGTATGTTACGCTGGAGCCGTGCTCGCACGAGGGCAAGACGGGCCCGTGCACGCGTGCGATAATGATGGCCGCGCTGGGCAAGGTTATGGTCGCCACGGTTGATCCCTCCGAGCACGCCGACGGCAAAGGTATCGAGCAGCTCCGGGGTGCGGGGATCCAGGTGGAGACGGGCCTCTGCCGGACCGAAGCGCGTCTGCTCAATGCTCCGTTTATCAAATTTGGCGCTACCGGACAATGCTGGGTAACGTTGAAGTGGGCGCAGAGCATCGACGGCAAAGTTGCCCGGGCGCAGGGCGGTGAGGCCGACAGGTGGATTTCGAATGCCCTGAGTCGAAAAGATGCGCACAGGCTGCGCCGGCGCGCCGGCGCCGTGCTGGTCGGGATCAATACGGTGCTGGCCGATGACCCGTTTCTGGTGCCCAGGCCGAGAAAGGGCAAAAGGCCGATCAGGGTCGTTCTCGACAGCTCCCTGCGGATAAGGCTTACCTGTAGGCTGCTTCGGACGACAAAGACAAGTCCGGTCCTGATCTTCGCCAGGCAGGAATCGGTCCTGGAGAAATCCGGAATCGCCGATAGGATCATCAAGAAGGGGGCCGAGCTGGTCGCCTACCCGGATACACACGGGCAGTCGAATCTGCATCTTCTGCTTGATGAATTGCGTGATCGCGGCGTTAGTGAGCTGCTCGTCGAAGGCGGGCCGACGGTGATTGCTTCGTTCTTGAAGGAGCGGCTCGCCGACGAAATCTGCGTTTACATCGCACCGAAAATATTGGCCCAGGAAGGGGGGGCGGATATTGCCGGGCCGATCGCTGAATTGTCCGAGGCGGTTGGCCTCCACTACGTTGACACAAAACGCTTTGGCGACGACATTTGCCTGACCGGCTTGACCAAAAAAGCGCTTGCAGAATGTGACATTCCGACCCGAAGCTGGGATTTGCGAGCTCAAGGCATAACCGGCACTGAGAGATAGATGACGGTGGCTTCCTGGTTTCTGTGATTCGGGAAGGGGACGGATGGATAAGAGAGATGTGGTGAGATTGGCGATTGAGGGGCGGGCGGTTCCGTACGTGCCGTGGCACTGCGGCTTTACGGTCGAAGCGGCGGAGAAACTGCGGGGACATTTCGGGCAGGAGGACCTCGAGCGGGTCCTGGACAACCATTTCGTCAAGTTAGGCAGCGATATAGGTTTCTTCGACGACCTCGGCGAAGACCGATTGCGCGACGTCTTCGGGGTCGTGTGGGACCGCAGCGTCGATAAGGATATTGGCATCGTCGTCGGGTGCATCCTGCCGGAGCCTACGCTCAAAGGATATGAATTTCCCGACCCGCTGGATCGGCGATTCTTCGAGAATATCCCCGATGAGCTATCGAGATACGCCGATTGTTTGCGGGTCTTTAAGATCGGCTTCTCACTCTACGAGCGGGCCTGGACGCTTCGGGGGATGGAGAACCTGCTGATGGATTTCCTCACAGCTCCAGCATTTGTGCGGGAGCTTCTGCGGTCGATAGCCGACTACAATATCGCCCAGGTTACCGAGGCCCTGAAGTACGATATCGATGCGGTCTATTTCGGGGACGACTGGGGCCAGCAGAGGGGCTTGCAGATGGGGTCGGATATATGGCGGGAGTTTATTCGGCCGGAGCTGGAGCGGATGTATTCGGCGGTTCGGGGGGCGGGTAAGTATGTTTTCATTCATTCGTGTGGCAAGGTGGATGAGCTTTTTGATGATTTGATCGAGATCGGGCTCAATTGCTTTAATCCGTTTCAGCCAGAGGTTATGGACGTCTTTGAGCTTATGAAAGAATACAAGGGCCGGCTCGCCTTCCACGGCGGCCTATCCACCCAGCAGACCCTGCCCTACGGCTCCGTTGACGACGTCAAGAACGCAACCATTGACCTTTTGGAAGCCGGGAGCAACGGCGGATACATCTTCGCCCCCGCCCACGCAGTAGAGGGCGATGTGCCGTTAGAGAACATGCTTGCCTTCATAGACACCCTCCACGCCCAGAGCGGCTACAAACGACAATAATTTTGTAGTTCGTATTTCGTATCTCGTATCGGGTATTGCGGAGTTGAAACCATAAATCTTTTACGCAGATTAACAGGATGGAGAATTGAAGTTTTTGAAATTGGGGAAAATTGGGGGTATTTCAGGAATTTTTTGTGGGGAGGTTGGTTTTTGAGCTGAAAATGGGGGTGATGGGTTAATGTGGGGAGGATGGATAATATAGGGGAGAAAAAAACTGCACAAAAACGCGCGAAAATTGACGGAAATTCGCAAAAACTTCATAGTTTTTGGACAAACATTGGTAAAAATTCGTAGAAAATGAGCACTTTTTTCAAATTAACATTTTGTTAGTTTGGGAAAGATGGGGGGTTATAGCACGCTCCAAAATAGTATCGGACGTTGCGGTTTTTGGGGACTTGGAAGATGGTGAGGGATGAGTGAGTAGCGAGCTAAAGTGAACTAAAATGCCTAAAGTGAACTAAAGTGCCTAAAGTGAGCTAAAGCTGGATAATAGAAGACTGATGCTCGATTGTGGATTCTCGATACTTGATACTCGATACTGGATGCTTGTCATTCCTGCGAAAGCAAGTGCGGGAATAAACCCCTTAGTTTGCATTGCTATCAGCCGACGTCCCACCCAATAAGGAGACCAGAAGGACCAAAAATGCTAAACCAGCAACTCCCCAACACCATTTTCGCCATTGTCGTTTGAGGAGGCCTACAATCAAGCAAGGAATCAAACAGATAATGCTGCCTTGGAGGGCATAATTCTTGGAATGGTTTTTGAGCCAGCTAAATGGGGTGAATGGTACAAGCCAAACCGATAGCAGAAATATGCAAATCACAAATAAACTAATGATGATAGCCGCAATAGTGGCTTTTCTATCCTGCTCTGTTTCCGCTGGCTTCTCACGCTTCTTCTTGATAGCTGGCAACACGCGATCATAGGCCCGCTGGATTCTATCCAGGGTATCTTGCCCGCGTAAGACTTCCAAGACCTTAGAGCAAAAGCAATCTCGCTTGAAGTACTTGCCAGTGTACACTACGTGCTGATAGACGCGCCTATCTATACCTGATAGCCCGTGATTATCGTGTACAATCGACAGCAGAGCAGAATCAGGAATAAGGCGTTCTGTATCTGTCAAATCCCACGCGTAGTCCCGCAACAGCCAAGGTGTAGGGTCGATCTGCCCTGGCCGTATCCAAAACAGTGGGTCCATGGGAATGTTTAGGTATAGGAAGTTCTCGTAATTATACAGCTTGCAGCCCTTTTCAGGCGGCTCTGCCAGCGGGAGGCCTGAGCGCGTCTGCCACAATTCCTTTCGCTGTTCCTCAAGACGCGTAAAGTCGGCAGATGTCCCTGACCTCTTGGCCTCCTCGAGAGCGGTCTTTACCGCCTCAAGTTGGGCTACGAGGGCTTGCTCACCCACCCTATACTCACATGCGGCATCGTTTCGACATCCATCAACGTGCTCACCACACTCCTCGACCATCTCGCAGAAGTCGCTCCACTTTTGGCGGAAGAACTCGATGTTCTTCTGTACTTCCTCGACTATTCGCGACCGCCTTGTCCTTTCATCTTTCGCTTTGGCCATAGCCTCAACCCAACTGCCTTGTGCAGACATAATAGATTTGCTCGATTCAAAGGTGCGGGGCGGCCAGACTTGGAGACCCCCGAGAGAGGGGAGTGAGACCACCCCGCATCAAATTTTGATTTGTTGCCTGCAATTCTAAGCCTTTTAGGGGCTTGTGGCAACACTTTTCCCCGATTTTCCTTGACTGGGCGGTTTGCACACTTTATAATGATATTGGCCTTTTAGTGGCTCACAAGCAGTTAAGGAGGAGCCGATCCGTTTGTTATTGACAGCGGTGACTAAGCCGAAATCTAAGGGCTGTGAGTTCCGATTCAATCGGCGCTTGCAGCCCTTTCCTTTTCATCTGAACGCGCCCACACAATCTCCCACAACCGCTCTGACGGCCACTTTGCGCTCGTAGAATCGAGGCTCTGCTCTGTTTGTAAGAGGGTATTGTTCTTTAAGATGCCCCCGCACAGCCGCTGTCCTATCCGCGATACGCTTGTTTAAGCCGGGATTGGCCGCCTTTAATTCGGTTACACGTTTTTTAACGGCAAGATATTTATCCCAAATCTACCAGGGATATCAGGGTTACGGACCCTGTAGCCAGTGTCGGGCCATGATTGCAAAGTCGAGCATGTTGACCCACTGATCACAGTTGAGATCGCCCACCTCACCAGCGCCAAAACGAGCCCAATAGGCAGCGACCTTTGCACCGGCAGAGGAGAACCGTCCACCTGCAATAACCTGGTCATTGTAGGTACCCAGGGCGAAGACCCAATTGTTTATCCCGCTGCCCATTGGCTGCCATACCGAGCCATCCCATCCGCCGACATAGCTCATCCCTGAGCCGGTGAAACGCCCTCCGGCAACCAGCCGCCCGTTCAGTTCAGTTAGAGCGTAGACAAAGTAGTTAATAAATCCCGTCTGCATTGGCCACCAAGACTCACCGTCCCAGCGGGCGATATATTTGATGACGGTTGAGCCGCCGGCCGTCGTGAAGTCTCCACCAACGATAAGGTCCCCGTTGAACACTGCAACTGCGCGGGCTCTGGCATTCAGCCCGTCCCCCAGCGGCTGCCAAGTAGTCCCGTCCCACCGGGCGATGCGTGCCGCAACGGCAGGGCTGGCCGCAGTGAAATCCCCGGCAGCGATCAGCTCACCGTTGTAGATCGTCAACGCGCGAACGACATTGTTCGTGCCCAATCCCACAGACTGCCAACTTGATCCGTCCCAGCGGGCAATCTGCTCGGTCAACCCACCTCCGGCAAGGAAGAACTCTCCCCCGGCAATCAATTCGCCGTTATAGACAGTCAGCGCGTGGACCGCGGCGTCGGTTCCGCCGCCCAGGACCTGCCAGGCGCTACCGTCCCAGCGATGAATGCCACCGGTTCCAGCGCCGCCGGCAATCAGCTCATCCTCATACAGAGCCAGAGCGAGGACCTGCCCATCAATCTCGCTGCCCATAGGCTGCCACAAATCGCCATCCCACCGGGCTACGTAATTGGTGCAGTCGGATCCCCAGGACGTGAAGTCACCGCCTGCGATCAGGTCGCCTTCGTACGTCACAAACGCATTTACCGAGGCACTCGTGCTCTCGAAGAGGATTCCCGCACCGAGGGGCTCCCAGTTGGAGCCATTCCATGCGCTTGCATAGTTCATCGGGAGATTATCGATGTTCGTGAAGGAACCCCCGGCAATCAGCCGGCTTTGGTAGGTGGCTAAGGCACGGACCGTAGAGTTTGCTCCAGCCCCGACCGGCTCCCACACGGTTCCATCCCAACGGGCAAGACGGTAGGCGGGTACATCATCGGCTTTGGTGAAGTCTCCGCCGGCAATCAGGTCATCCCCTAAGACCGTAAGGGACCACACAGCACCATTGGTGTTTCCTCCCCCGCCCAGCGTTTCCCACGATGCGCCGTCCCATGTGGCAATGCGCCGTATGGTCGTGGCCGCCGAGGCGCTGAACGTGCCCCCGGCAACCAGTTGGTCGTCATAGATGGCAAGAGAATACACATAGCTGTTGAACCCGTCTCCATAAGGCTGCCAAGCCGCGCCGCTCCACCCGGCGATACGATTGGCCGGGCTCCCCCCAGCCGACGTGAAGTTACCACCAACCACAAGCTGGTTTTCGTGCAGGGTCAGGGCATTGACCGCGGCGTTGACGCCACTACTCAAGGGCTGCCACGACACACCGTCCCATCGAGCGATATAATTCGCCGCCGCCCCGCCCGCCGTGGTGAACGCGCCGCCAGCGACCAGGCGGCCAAAGTGCACGGCCAAAGCGTGAACGTTCGAATTCATCCCGCTGCCAAGAGGCTGCCACCGGGCGCCATCCCATCGGGCGATGCGATCCATAGAGACTCCTGCCGAGTTCCGGAATGCACCGCCGGCGATTAAATCGCCGTTGTAAACGGTCAAGGCATAGACATCATTATTGAAACCGCCCCCCAACGCCTGCCATGACACGCCATCCCAGATGGCCACACGGTTGACGAAATCCGATCCCGCAATCGTAAAGTTACCGCCGGCTACCAGCACTTCAGGCTGCGGTCCCGGTCCGTCCGGATCCCACATCGTCAACGCGTAGACAGTCGAACTGAGTCCCGGAATGCCATTTCCGGGTTGCCACTGCTCAGGGCATTGGGCAACGACCGGCACAACAATCAGACCCAAAAGGAACATACCCACAATCCAGGTCCCTGTTCTACTTTGCTTTCTCATTTCACCATCTCCTTCAAGCTGGGATTTCCCATATAACCCTGCATATTATTGCTCAGCTACCCCACTGAACTGCATCCCTAATATAATACCACCCCTATCTTGAAAAATCAAGATTCTTGACTTTATCTCGAAGATATTTCAGCCAAAATAATCGCAAAAAGCGAATTTTGCGGCTAATTATCATTTCTTTGATACACCTCAACCCTTGTCCGGAGTCTGAAAATCAAGTTTTTCAGCAATTCTTAGCATTATCCAGCTCTGGGAGATGATACCACCATTATCCCAACTGGCTGCTTGATACCGAAAACTGTGATACGCAACAATCGGCTTCTTTGGTGGACGGCCTACAGGTCGAGTCAGTAAGTGCTCAATCTTGCCGTACAGTATCTGGTTACCTTTCAGCCGTATCACATAGACGTAATCTTCGGATTCAAGAAAACGATAAATCTCGGGATCTGCAAACCCAGCATCCCCTCGGAAGAACCGCGGGATCTCAGAGGATCGGTAACGTGCAATGATGGGTTCCAAAACGCTCTGCCAGTTATCGGCACTATGAACATTTCCATTGCGAAGAAAAGGTCGCTCCATATCACCAAATTGGTTGAAACAAAATAATGGGTGATAGCTGCCCCTCTTGGCGTGTTCGCCTGAACCACCCCACACAATCCCCCAAGACCCCTCTCACGGCCACTTTGCGCCCGTAGAATCGACGGTCTCCTCTCTCCCTGCGCACCTGCGGCCCAGCTTTACCTGAACGAGTCCAGACAATGCACCAGAACTCCTCTGCCGAGCATCTCGATGGCGCAAAAAATCCGCAGCATTTTTGCTGGAATTTATCGGCAAGTCCGGTAAGAATTTTGATCTGGGCTTGTAAAGAGACGCCCCTCAAAAGAACCAAGTCACCTTAGTTGATCCTTAATAAATATCTTGACCCTTATGATTTCGCGTGATATGATGTGACTATATGTACCAGTCGTCATTGGAGGGCGCTGGGAGGATGATGGACTGACTTAAGCCTCCCCTATCGAATGCAAATGTTAAATTATTTTCGAGGAGTGATCGGATGATGAAGAAAGTGTTGTTTGTCTTAATGGTCTGTTCTGTATCATCGACCTGTGTTATTGCAAATCCCACAGTTACCGTAAGCCGCGAAAGCGGGTGCTACAGCGGAAATGGCGGTGAGTTCACACTGAGCCCTAATCAAGAACTCAAGGATATCACTGCCGAAACGGGGTCCTTTCCAACGTTCTGCGTAGAAAAGCAGGAATACATTGGCATCGGCGGGACATATGATGTGATGGTGAGCACCGAAGCGATAGGTGGAGGTATTAACAACGGTCCCAACGGGCCACTTAATGGTGATCCGCTCGCGTCAATGACCGCCTTTCTCTACTCACAGTTCCGCGCGGGAACACTCGCTGGGTACGATTACACTCCTGGAATCGGCCGGTCAGCTTCGGCTGGGGCTCTTCAGAAGGTAATTTGGTTTATTGAAGACGACGGGCTTCAGACTTGGATCACTGGGGATAATTCGCTCGAGGATAAGTTTTACACCGCCGCCCAGAATTCAGGATGGACAGATATAGGGAACGTGCGGGTATTAAACCTATTTACGCAGGGACATTTAGGTGACAAGGACTATCTCAAACAGGACCAACTGGTGTTAGTCCCTGCCCCCGGCGCTCTTTTGCTCGGCAGTATCGGCATGGGCTTTGTCGGCTGGCTGCGGAGACGCAGAACGCTTTGACAGCAGTGACTAAGCCGAAATCTAAGGGCTGTGAGTTCCGATTCAATCGGCGCGCGCTTGCAGGCCTTTTCTTTTCATCTGAACCAGCCGACAGAATCTCCCACATCCGCTCTCACGGCCACTTTGCGATTGTAGAATCGCCGCTCTCAAAGCCGGGCAACTCCAAACAAGACCGCGAGATTCGGAGAATCCCAGAAAAGCACCGCTTGGAGACACAGCACGACAATATTTTTTAAGAATTTCTCGCACTTGACCTTTCTGCCAGATAGCTGTCCATGTAGACAGTGAAATCCCATTTTGGCACATAAGAAGCGGATTTTCAAGACGTCAGCCTTCAACACGATAGACCGAGTGACCCACCCGTAACTGACCACCGGACTTTTCACTTGACATTTGCCAGTCCTGCCTTATAATATTCATTTATAGTCGTGCAGGTGAAAGAAAGGGTCTCGGTTTCATGGAGGAGGCTTCTTCTCATTGAGATTGTGGCGTGGCGTGCAGGTGAAGCCCCCACAATTGTCAACCTATCGGCCTTAATGGATACTTCACAGAAGTGAAGTGACAGATGAAGAAAGGAGGAGTTCAAATGCTCTGGCTCCGTTCAATTGCGCCATATCGTCCCGACAGCTCATTCGGCGTGGTCTCGTTGATAGTACTGCTCTTTTGTGCGACAGTTGCCCCGCACCCCGCGACGGCTGGCTACCATACCAGCCTAAACATCCGGGCAAACGACAATACGTCTTCATATTACCGCCCAAGCCCAGACTACGAAAAGACGATTGAAGACGTCTTCAAAGCTTCGGGAGCCGTTGGCTACGATGACGGTCGCCTCAGTGAACCGTACAAGTATCCGATGCTCGCCACGGCGGAGGCGGCTTTCGACCTGACGACAGGGGCAATAAGATTCTACATTGACTGCATGGGCAAGGACGCCACTTCCGTGGCAACCGTGCAAATGACCGACACTATTCTACCGTTTTGGGAGTCAGGCTCGGGCCCAATGGAAATCCAACTGACCTGGACCGCCACCGGCGAATACACCCCCTATAGCTGGTCTGCCATTGAAAACGACTGGGTCGTCGGGGGAGCACCCTTCAACTGGGCATTGTACTCCAGATTCTCTTACAGCGTCGATGAAGACCCGGCCGTCAGCTCGCCATACAATCAGTACAGCCTTGCCGACGGCATCGATACGTGGACCAGAACAGTCCTTTTCGACCCCGACGTGAACACCTCTATTGAAATCAGTCAGACCATCCACGGCTGGCTGGCGAGCTACAACAGCCAGTATCTCCGTGCCGATTTCGCCCACACGTCAACAGTCGAAGTTACACTTCCCGAAGGCGCCGCTTTCACCTCAGACTCCGGTACTTTCCTCATCCCCGAACCGGCCACGATTTTTCTTCTCGGCCTCGGCGGCCTGGCCTTGCTGAGAAAACGCAATTAAGCCATCCCACACAATCTCCCACACCCCCTCTGACGGCCACTTTGCGCTCGTAGAATCGACGCTCTGCTCTGTTTGTAAGAGGGTATTGTTCTTTAAGATGCCCCCGTACAGATGCTGTCCCCATTCTTCCTGTTTGCCTTGGATACGGTGATGAGAGGAAAACTCGTATCTCGTGAAGCGTGAAGCGTATCTCGTATTTTTTTCTTTCTGCTGCGTGCTCTGCAATTCTCCTGGCTGCTGCCAATTGTGCGGCATTTGTCAATTCCTCTCGGCCAAGCGTTGCTTATGAGCTTTGCGGAGACATTTCTTGCACCAGACGTCTAATCCATCTTTGCTGTACCGGTGTTTGCTAAACTCACTCTCGGGCTTCCACTTACTGCATTTTCGACATCGCTTCTCTTTGACCCCCTCAACAATCCGATGGGTCTGCTCATATTTGTAGTGCCTTTTCACACACCCTGGGCCGGTTCCATAGTATTTGCGGACACGCTTTCGCTCACACTTCCTGCACGCATCCGCTAAGCCGTCCCGCCGGCTACGGCCCTTGCCAAATTCACTCTCGTCTTTCCACCCTTTGCATTTGGGGCATCGCTTTTGTTTGACACCATCAACAACCCTGTGCGAGTCCTCATAGCTGCGGTATTTTTTTGCGTGCTTACCACCTGTCTGGTAGTACCAGTAGCTGTACTCACTCCTACATTTTTTGCACCAACTCGACAAACCGTCCCGGCCCCTGCGTTGTCTGGCAAACTTACTCTCATCTTTCAACTTCTTGCATCGGCTGCATCGTTTCATTTTTGCTCCACCATTGTTTGATTTCAGTCTTTTCCATACCCGTAATTCTACGGAATTCCGACCCAACTCGCAACAATTAAGGCCGATTTTGATAATGTCGATTAGGGCATCCTTGTCGTCGATTGAATAGATGACTCTGTAATCACCCCGGCCGAGGCGATATGCGCGGCGGGCAACGGGCCTTGGAGGCCCCCCGCGGGGCAAGGCCCCCGTATTTTTTATGCACCTGCGCATTAACCGGATGAACGATAGATATTTGGTCTGACGTTTTACGCGGGGTTGCCACTAAGAAATACAAATTTGACGGAGTACCGGTTTGTGTAGTGTCAAGGTCCGAAAATAGCGGCCGTTTTGTCGGCAATTGGCGGACTGCCGGGCGGCGGGGGCATTTTGGGGCGCTCGATGTCGGCGGTCCGGGGGTGTCCCGGCCCGGTAGGTTGTGTTCCGGGTGTGTGGGAACGTCGGTCGCTGCCGGCGAACAATATGATATCAGGGGGCTGGATTCGGCTTTTTTGGTTAACTTGGCCGAAACGGGTTCCGATATATTGTTTGAAACGCAGGGAAGTTCTACAGGGTTGGATGGATGAGCCAAGATGAGAATTGAAAATATGGCGAACGATGTTTTTCCTGTCGGAAGAACCGGAATTGGCGTACGAGAACCCTAAGCCTGGTCAGGGCCGGGTTTGTGATACGAAAGGAGAGATGCAATGAGAAGGTTAGCGAATATCTCGTGTATTCCTGTGGTTCTTGTTTTGATTGGCTGCCTCGGCTGCAACGGCGGGCACGCCTCCCGTGCGGGCGCCCCGGCGCAACAGATAGGCGCCCGGCACTTTCCCGCGACGGACAATGGCCGGGTTGCCGCTGTGGTGCCGTTGAGGCCGGCCCCCGCTCCCGTGCAGCAGGCCGCTCCCGCCAAACCGGGTCAATATACCCTCTCGCGGATATATCCGTGTCCGGAATGCGGGAGTGTTCGGCTGGACAAGGTCATGCCGAGCCAGGTCGAGCTCAACAGGCCCTTCAGCTACTCCATAAAGGTTACGAATCTGACAGGTGTGACGTTGAAAGATATTGTGGTAACCGAGGAGCTGCCGGACGCTTTCGAATTGACCGGCGCCGAACCGACCGCCGAACAGGATGGCGAGACCATGGTCTGGGAAATCGATTCGCTCGAACCCAAGGCGAGCGTGGAAATTACGGTATCCGGAATTCCGAAGGAAACCGAGACTCTTGAGTACTGCACGAACGTTGTTACGCCATCGGCTGCGACCTGTGCAAACGTCGAGGTCATCGAGCCGAGGTTGAAGCTGGCGAAGACCGCGCCGCAGGGCGTCCTGGTCTGTGATCCGATCCGGGTACAATACGTCGTGAGCAACATCGGAACCGGCCCGGCCCAAGACGTCAAGATAGTCGATACCCTTCCCGAGGGTCTTGTGACGTCTGACGGCAAGAGCGAGCTCGTAATCATTGCCGGGACGCTTTTGGCCGGCCAGGTAAAGGAATTCTCGGCCGAGCTCAAGGCCATAAAGACCGGCGAATATGTAAGCAAGGCAGTCGCCCGCTCAGCCGACGGCCTGGAGGTTGAATCCGAGCCTACTACTACTATCGTTGACCAGCCTGTACTTACGATCACGCAGACCGGACCTGAAAAGCTATACGTGGGGCGGTCGGTGACATACGAGATAACGCTAACCAACACATCCGACGCACCGGCGGCCAATGCCCTGATAGAAAATGACATCCCTGAGGGCGTGACCTCAATGAAGGCAAGCGCAGGTGCCAGACTTACCGACAAAAAGATCGTCTGGCCTTTGGGCACTCTGGCGCCCCACACCACCAAAATCGTTTATGTATCCTTTGCTCCGACCAAAGCCGGTACGCTCACAAACAAAGTAACTGCGACGGCGCGCTGTGCGGACACTGTGACTGTCACCGCGCAGACCACAATTGCCGCCATTTCTGCTGTGCTCATGGAGGTTATCGACATCACCGACCCCGTCGAGGTCGGCGGCCGTACCACGTATGTGATAACGGTCACCAATCAGGGCTCGGCCCCGAGCACTAACATCGGCGTTGTCTGCGTCCTCGAAGAGAACGTTCGATACGTTTCGTCCACCGGTCCAACCGTCGGCTCAATAGAGAACGGCACCTTAACGTTTGCTCCGTTGGCCAGCCTCGCCCCGAAGGCCAAGGCAACCTGGCGAGTGGTCGTCACCGCGCTGAAGCCCGGAGACACGCGATTCAAAGCCACGATAAACACCGATGAGCTTACTCGACCCGTTGAAGAAACCGAAGCTACTCGCGTTTACGAGTAGCTGCCGGATAACATATGGCGCCACGGCACAAACCTGCCGTGGCGCCTCTATTAAAACCCCGGCTTCTCAACGCTCCACGCCCTTTATAGCCTGCTGCGTCCCCGGAATGACAGACACACGCCCAAACAAAGTTTGAGCGTGCCACTCGGTCGGCGTGCTTGCATCCACGCCCAAACCTACGACAAGCTCAGGCGGGGCGCTGCGCTTGAGCGTGGCACCCTTTGATCGAAATAACATGGAGAAATTGGTTTGCCGGAAAATCCGGCCACACGCCTTCGAATTGACAGGCCGGTTTCGGCCTTGCTTTTACCGGCCCCAAGTGCTATAATAACCTATGTGTTCCGGAGGGGACCGGTGTTTGATCGATCTTAGGGGGCATCGTTTGGATTATGCTTACCAGTAAGAAAATTGGGGCGTTCACACTGGTTGAGCTGCTGGTTGTCATTTCGATAATCGCCCTGCTGATGGCGATATTGCTTCCGGCATTGCAAAGGGCGCGTGGAGAGGCTCGTGAGCTGGTTTGTCTGAGCACTCTGCGCACTTTCTCGCTGGCTCACAAGCAGTATCTGGCCGACACGGGCAAGTATCTCCAGCATACAGGCTACGACCCTTATACTCCCTGGTACAACAACGACTCTTTCCGCCGGTCTATTGGTTTGCCGGTGCTTAGCCGGGAACAGAAAGAAAGGAGGGGGGAGATTCAGGAGTGGCAGCCGAACGTCTCTCGTAAGTTTATTTGTCCTTCGGCCGGCTACGCCCTCAAACATCCCGAAGACGGCCTGTATGCAATTGACAGGAGCTACGGCGTCAACATCGATGGAGATTACTATGCCAGGAGACGGGGAGTGAGCGACCTGTACGACAAAGAAGGCTGGGTGAAGCGGCCTTCAGAGAAGCTTTTTATGGCCGATGCACTCGATTGGTGGATCGGCTACGCTTTCTGCGAGAAGTACCTTGAGTTTGGGGAGAATTGGATTGGCTACAGGTCCGAAGACGGAGGGACGTACGGGATGACGGCGTTTCGTCACTACGGCAGGGTGAACCTGATGTACTGGGACGGCCATTGCGGGCAGCTCGCAGCCGAGGAGGTCACAAACAACCCCGGCTTGTGGGACCCGCTCAAATAACACCCAGCCGAGCGCTCCGGCCGGGAAGTGGCATCATACGACTGACCTTATGATGATGCGCTCATCTGCTTGCTCCAATCGATCGGATAGTGACATTACTCCCGGCTGCCGGGCCGGGAATGCTCAAAAAGCATCCGGTCCCGGCGCTTCGCCATCTTATGAAGAGATGGAAGCGCAAACCGAAATCCCCGAAACAGGTTTTTGTTTGGCTTGTGCGTGATGAAACCGGCCAAGAAACAGACCAAAGAAAAAGCCCCTGTGCCGGCAGGAGCGAGGATATCCCTCTATATTTGTTTTGTATGTCTGAAATACTCGCGTACTGCTCCACAGGGGCAAGGTTACGTCAGTTACGGCTTTTTCTTTATTCACTTGTCAGCTTCTTGCCGCCTTGGCCGGGTTCGCCGTCTGCCGGCGCCGCCGGTTCCAAGGCTCATCTAACAACGTGCATCGGCAGACGGAGTTCTTTATCTTGAACTTTTCCAGATGTCCGCGACGCCCTCCACGTAAGGCGATTTTAATACAGGCAAGAAGGCCAACGATTTGAAAACCTCTCACTCTTTCTCCGCTATCCCCAAACTCCAGCTTGAGAGTTCCGGCCTTTTCTCTCATCCCCGGTGACTTGCCCCGCTTAACCCCGATAACGAGAAATTTCCCTCCGCAAATTTTTTTTTCAGCAGGCCAAAAAAACATAAAATTTCTTGATCAGCCCGCCCCTTGCATACTTCGCAAAACGTAAAGCCAGGGGGAATATGCAAAAACATTGTGTCTTTACCCAAAACCCCGTAGTTGCCACGATTGACAGCTCTTTTGCAGAACTCATATCTGCTAAAATACTAATACTCAAGGACCAGGATTGGCCTCGCCCTGGCTTTGCAAGCAGAACGTCGCCGCACAAGTGCAAAACTTGCCCTCGGTTGATCGACTTTCCTCTGTCTCAAAAAGCCACTGCAATTTTGATTTTCCAATTCTTGTGCTATACTTTCGTTAGGGTCGGCATATACGCGGATCGTTCCGATAAAGTGCTGTAATCCGACGAAGAATGTATTTTGTGAATTGGGGGACCTGTAGTGAGTATCCAGAATTTCTTGGAAGATGTTCTTCTTGTTACCTTGCCTGAAGAGCCACACTCGGGAAATGAGCTTGAAACTCTCAACGAGATTGCCGGCGAAGGATGCCGGCGCGACATGATTATTGATTTTTCCAGAGTGGAGGTGCTAACTTCTCAAAGTATTTGCGGTCTTATGATATTGGACAAGTACTTGAGCGCAGCCGGACGTCAGCTCATTTTCTGTAATGTCTCTCTTGAGATCAGAAACATCTTCAAGCGGACCGGCCTTGAAGTGGTGTTCAAGTTCGCCGACGACGAGTACGCTGCCCTGCAGTTGGTGCGCCGTGCGTCCTGTTTGTACGGTTAAGCCCACACGCTGAATTTCACAAAGAGCCGTCCCCCGGTTTGGGTTTTACTACTTGACCTTCCGCAGAAGAACGATCGCACCCCAGGGCTTGTTGTCCATACGATTGCCTCCTCTCCAGACAAAGCAAAGTCTAAGCTGCGATCCCCCATTTATATCTACCCAGCCATCCCGACACGTCAGGGCCGGGCCTTATTCGTATAGAATTTCTGCCTGTGCCGTTCCGCGTATTGTTTGAGCCGGTTGGCGACTTCCGGGTGCTTGTCCAGCACATTAGTGGTCTCGTACGGGTCCTTTTCCATGTCGAAAAGTGAAAGCCCAATCTTCTCCTGCCTGTATTTGCCCGGCATTCCATCCTTGCCCGCCTCGACCAGTGTTCGGTACCCGTGCCGAAGGTGCAGCTTCCATCGCCCATCCCCGCTTATTACGCCCTCGAAATTCCTGCCCGTCGAAAACGGATAATAATCGTGAGGGTTCTTCGCACCGCGTTTGCCCACGACCAAGTCCCACACGTTCTTGCCGTCGATGGGGTTTTCCGGCAGTTCGGCTCCGGCCAAGTGCGCCAGCGTGGGCAGTATGTCTATCGAGCAAAACGCCTTGGTCGAGGTCGTGCCCGCCTTGATTGCCTTGGGGAACTTGATAATGCAGGCGCTGCGTGTTCCGCCGTCAAAACCTGTCCCTTTGGCCTCGCGGTACGGCGTCGTCCCGGCGTGGTTGCCGTATGAGACCCACGGACCGTTGTCCGACGTGAAGATTACCAGCGTATTGTCGTCAACGCCGTTCGCCTTGAGCGCCTTGGTAATCTCGCCGACGGACCAGTCAATCTCCATCATCACATCGCCATATAACCCCGCCCCGGATTTGCCCTCGAACTTCTTACTGACAAACAGCGGCACGTGCGGCATAGAGTGCGGAACATAGAGGAAAAACGGCTTGTTCTTGTTCCTGTCGATGAAATCCACGGCATGCTCGGTGTACCAGGTAGTGAGCATCGGCTGATGTTCCCTGGTGACGCGGTCGATAGTGACCTTGCCGTTGTCCCAGAACCAGAGGGGATATTTGCCCCAGTATTTCGGGTTCCCCGGGTGAAATTCCCACATATCGTTGGAGTACATCAGCCCGCACGACTCATCGAATCCCCTTTCCGGAGGACGCGTGTCCGGCTGGTCGCCGATGTGCCATTTGCCGAACACCGCCGTCGTGTATCCGCGTGCCTTTAAGACCTGGCCTACTGTAGCGTATTTCGGATCAAGTCCCCTCGCCTTGGGCCCGTGTGCCCCGAAGACCTTCGTCCTGCCCGGACAGCATCCGCTCAGCAGCGCCGCTCTCGAAGCGGAACAAACCGCCTGTGGTACATAGAAGTTGTTAAAACGGCAGCCGTCTTTGGCAAGCTGCGCGACATTGGGCGTCTTGTACGCGGGTCTGCCGAACGGTTTGAAATCAGCCCAGCCGGAATCGTCGAGGAAGATGATAACGAAATTCGGCGGTTTACCAAAGCTCTGCCCTTTGCAGATCCTGGGCAATCCCATCACCGCCACCGATAAAGCGGCGGTCTTCAAAAAATCTCTGCGAGTCTGTGCGATCTTCACACCACATCTCCTTTCGACAGTCTATGATATGTACTACTTCAGCTCCCTGATCTTGACGTTGCGGAACCAGATTGGGGCGCCGGCGTGCTTGCCCTGCAGGCCGATTCGGCCCTTCGTCGGGTGTTTGCTGAGCGGCTTGTTCAGCCACGATGGAATCTCAGACCCATCGGGATTGGTCTTGGCCGAGGTCCACAGGCTCATATCCATCGAAACAACCTTTTCGCCGTTGAGCACCACGTCTATCCTTTTGTCAACGCACCTTACAGTGAAGCGGTTCCACTCGCCGGGCTTCTTGACCATCGACTTCGTTGGGGCCAGATGGCCGAAGATCGCACCGCAGTGCCACGTCTTGGGCGCCTTGGCCCATTGCTCGGCGTAGTCGTCGGCGATCTGAATCTCCACCGAATTGGGAATCCACTCATTGCCTTTCGTATTGGTGCAATAGACAACGACGCCGCTGTTTGTGCCGGGGGCGTTCTTGAATTCCAAATCCAGGATGAAATTGTCGTAATCCCTGGTGGTCCAGATTGCCTGGTCCTCGCTTGCCGTGAGGACTCCGTCTGAGACCGTCCAGACCCCCTCTGGCTTCGCTGCATTCGAGAGGTCCGCTTTGAAGAGATTATCCCACCCGCTCGTATCCGGATGTCCGCCGCGCCCGCTGCGCCGGCCTCTACCACTGAGCAGGCGGGCGGCCAGTCGCTCGAGCTCCTTACGATCGATGAAGCCGTTACTGTCCGAGTCAATCGTCTTAAAGTTGGCCTTTATCTGACCCCGGGCCTCGGCTTCACCGATCTTCTCATCGCCGTCCTTGTCCATCGCAAGCCAATACCTCATAACGTTGCGACCAGTCCCTCGGCTCCTCTGCGCTGTCTGTTGATCTCTCGCCTGTTCGCTTACCGACGGTACTTTGATTGTCGGCCCACCTTTCAAGAGTCCGAGAGACGCAAGGAACTTGTCCGCGGCGATCAGCGTTCGTTCGCGCCACGGCGAGCGGTTAAAGAAACCGTGTCCCTGCCCGTCCGCAAGGTACTTGTCCGCGCGAACGCCCAGTGCCTCGGCCTTGGCCCAGTATTCGTCCCCAAAGACTTTCAGCCCGTCCTCGGTCCCGAACAGAATCAGAGCCGGCGGGGTCTTTTTGTCTAAATGAAGTGTCGGAGAAATCTTGCCGGCGAGCTTCTTATCGCCGTCAAGGCGTCCAATCATTCGTTCGCTCGTAAGGTTGAGCACCGGATTGAACAGCACCATTGCCTGCGGTATCGTCGAAATCGACAAGTCGTCACCCTCGGCCTCCACACTCTTTGCGATCATCGTGCACGCCGCCAAGTGCCCACCGGCCGAGCCGCCCGAAGCGATCAGTTTCTTGGGATCAATGCCCAGCCGTTTGCAGTTCCGGCGCATCCAGCGCACGGCACTGCGGGCATCCTCAACGCACTTGTCGGGCCTCACCCCGTCACGGCTCTTGACCCGATAGTCGGCCCGGGCGGCTACAAGACCGCGACCGGCGAGGTATTGCGCCTGAACCAGGAACTGACCCGTCGTGCCGCTATTCCAGCCTCCTCCGAAAAAGAAGATAATCGCCGCCCGTGTGTCACTGGCCTTCCAGCCGGGAGGATAGTGGATATGAATCTGCAGCTCCCTATCGCCGACGGTTTTATATGTCTCACTCTTGAAGTCCGCGGCCTCCGAGCCTGCAAGAGCCACGCTGCTCAGCAGTACGACAATCGTCACCGATATGGCCATACAGACCTTTAATGTTCGCCCAACAGAATGTTCACTTGTTCTTGTCATCTTTTTCTCCTTTGAAAAGCATCGCGGATATATTTCACCAATCCACAGAAATAGAAATGTACCACTTCCCGCCCAAAATTGCAGCAACAAAATCCCCGATCAAGCATCAAGGAGGTCACTTTACTGTATTACTTGTACGATTCATCACGTTGAGGGCATGATTGGCGACACGGGTGATGTATTTGTTGGGTTGGCCCGTGAGGGCCTTCTTTAGTGCGTGTTGGGCCGGCCTTGCCTGCTCACCGATGCCGTCAAGTACAATAGCCGCCTGCAGCCGTCCCCAGGGGTGCTCGCCGCTCAGTGTGGCTATCAGAACTTCCAACGCCTTTTCCGGTTTGCTCATCAGACATAAGGCCCGCGCAGCAGCCACCCGCACGCTGACCGACTCATCCTGCAGCGCCGTGACCATCAAGTCTTCAGCCGCTCCGGCATCGCTCGCCATATTCCCGATGCCCGTTGCGCCCCAGTACCGAATGGCGGCATCCTCATGGCCCATCGCCTTGATAAGTTTGTCCAGAGCGGCTTTTTCCTCCGAGGCCGTCGCCGCAATTTCCCCAAGCTGTTTATTCAGCGCATCGCCGCCGGG
>JAGMDR010000076.1 GCA_023128595.1 Planctomycetota bacterium
GTCTGCTGCACCCATTTTAGATGGACCTCTCGCATCCGCTTGAGAATATCCCGATACCTGCCCTCGCCGGCAAGGTTGCGGACCTCGTGGGGGTCGTTGTTCAGGTCGTACAGCTCTTCAACAGGTTTGCGCTCCGCCATAAACAGCTTTGCCGCCGGCGGTAATTTGCCTTCTGCATCGACCCGGCGAATCTCCTTCATCGTCGCGCCCTTTTCAGGCGTGTTCATGTACTGATAGTATGTCTTTAGCGGCTCGTAATTGCGGATATAGCGATAACGCTTATCGCGAACGCTGCGAATGATGTCGTATCGTTCATCCATTCGGTCGCGCGCACCGAAAACATACTCCCGCGGCTTAGGCAGATTCCGCCCCAAAAATGGTTGTCCCTGCATATACTCCGGAACCTTCAAACCGGCCAGGTTCATCACTGTCGGCCCAAAATCAATCGAGCTGACCAGCCGATCGTCAATGCTGCCTTGCCTGCCCTGACCGCCCGTGCGGAATTTCACCGGGATGCGGATTACCAGCGGTATATGCGTACCCGAATCGTACAACCAGCGCTTCGCACGAGGCAGACCCACACCGTGGTCCGACCAGAAGAAGATTATCGTATCCTCGTACAGTCCGTCATCCTTCAGTTGGCTGATTAAATCGCCGGCCCACGCATCCATTGCCGTAATCAATTCATAATTACGTTTCCAGTCCTCCCGGACTATCGGCGTATCGGGATAATAGGGCGGCAGCTTCAGCTTGTTTGGATCCTGGCGCTGCGATGGCTTGAGGCCCTTTGTCACGCTCTGGTATTTTGATGTCCCGGCGATGCCGCTCTCGTGACAGCCGGTGAAATTGAACACCGCAAAAAACGCCTGACCCTTCTTGCGCCCTCGCCAGTGCGCCTTGCCGCTCGATTCATCCCACGCATCGCGAAGGTCGCTCGTCTGGTAGTCGGTTTTCGAGTTGTTTGTACAGTAATAACCGGCGCGGCGAAGATAGCTGGTGAACGCCTTGATATGCGCCGGCAGCTTTGCGCTGCACCGCATGTGATGCGTGCCGATCGTCGTCTGGTACATACCCGTAATGATACCTGAGCGGCACGGTGCACAAACACCCGCCGTGGTAAAGGCATTCGTGTAACGCACCGCCTCCTTCGCCAGCCGGTCGATATTCGGTGTAATTGCATGCTCATCCCAGAAACAGCCGATGTGCGGGCTGATATCTTCGCACGACAACCACAGTACATTGGGTCTGAGTATCTTCGATTCGCCGCTTCCGGCCATCGAGCCCAGCGGCCACGCCGCCGCGGCGAGACCGATGGCTTTTAGAAAATTACGTCTGCTGCTCACATCACTGCTCATAATCGTAGCCTTTCACAAATTCTCAGTTTGTTCCGATACGGCCGGACGATTTTCAACCAACGTTTCGCAAATAACCGGCGCCTTGACATTCCACAACACTCGGATATGGCATTTTACCAAATCCCGCCCAAAACTTCCGCTGGTTTTCCTCCTTTTTGTGCACACCCGGCAGCAGCGCCCTGTTAGCGGGTCCTCGGCTTGGAGCGCGCGGTTACTCCGCAGCGATGCTAAGACGAAGCTGATGATACTTCGCTGGGCAAGCACCGCAATGGCCGGGAAGAATCCCTGCCCGCCTTTCTCTCGAGAGTGACCTGTTGTTCGGTTGCCCGAACGGCTCCGAGGCAATGCTCTATCTGCGTGCTCTTCTGTTGTTGTTGATATCGCCGAGCCGAACGAGAGCGTATGCCAAGACCCCGAACAGTCCGGCCAGAAGTGCAATCACTATCCATATCCCGGAGCCGGAGTTCCGCTGGCGTATATCTGTATAGACCCAGATCGCCATGAGAATATGGATAATGAAACACACGATGAGGATCGGGCCCATCTTGTTCTTGTGCAGGTCCCGATGGTCAAATGCCCTTCGCTCCCGCTCAATGTGAGTGCGGCGCTGCTCCAGTTCGAGCTTCCTCATCTCCTCGTGGAATTTCACCTCAGCCTCGTGCTTTGCCATTTCCAGTTCCATTTTGCGCGTGCGCATCTGTTGTTCCATTTCCTCCATGCGCTCGGGCTCCTGGGAAAACGCAGCAGTTGAAAGAAGCATACTCACCAGCACAATACCCAATACATATCGTTTCATCTCGTATCTCCTGTCAAATCAATTCACAAAACCTAAAATTCTTTGCACGGAAAAACGTTTACGATCTCTAAATCAATTATTTCGGCTGTTCGGCCGCTCCAACTGGAGTTTTGATCAAGTTAAGTTATCAGGCCTGTCGGCCAACTGCAACAGTTTAGGCCCTTTTTTCCGTAATTTGCTTTCAAAAGCACCGGCTGGGCCAACTCGGCGGAAAACCGACCTCGGCCGGGCCCAATAACCGGCAGCGAGAGTACAAGGCGCCAATACGCCGGCCTTATGCAGCCGAACCGCTGTTTTTCTGCCGGCAATAAGGTTTGGCCCGATTTTCTGGACGAACACGCCATTCGACCATCGCGCCGGCATTTGAGATTCGATTTGTTTTTCGCCCGCAAAAACCTCGCCATAATATCGGACCTTCCTGGTGGCATTTTCTCTCAACCGGCGCATAGGTTCCCCCGGCGGGGCGGCGAAAATCTTGTGGCAAAACCGCGGCTCGCTGTTCCTGCGAAGCAAACGTCTGTCTGAAGATAAGGAATTGATGACAATAGGGTGCGTCGAAACCGCACCATGGCAAGATAATACAGCCGCAGTCTCCGCCTTGAAGGCATCGCGCTGCTCTTGCTCTGCGGTGTGGCTAAATTGAAAAAAAGGGAGACGGCGGCCCCCCGTATATTTTGGCTGAACCGGCCGGCCGGTCTCCCTTTACGAAAGAAGGACACACTGTTGTGTGTAGGTGTCTCTCAACAAAACCAATTTCCTGGTAATCCCTTCTCAATAAAGTATAAGCCATTTATCGTACGGGGCAAACAGATCGAGCAAAAGTTTCTGCGGTTTCGTCTGTTTTTTGTGGAGCTGTGCCGCCATTTTTCCGCCTCCTGAAAAACGGGAATTTTTTGCCTCCCGGGCCCCACACCACCAAGAATACGCCCTTTCTATAGGACTCTGCACCAAAACAGCCGAGTGTGAAATCATTTTCTGGCAAGTGATTGGGGCGTTTGTCAATACTCGTTCACAAGGCGCAACAGAGCCGCTATCGTCATTGCGAGGCCTTTGAAAAAGGCCGTGGCAATCTCCGCCTTACAAATGAGTGAGATTGCTTCGCTGCGCTCGCAATGACGGAGCGCGTAATCCTTTGTCAGGAAGAACCTTATACTGTGCCAGGAAAATCAGCCACACCCAAACAGCCCGCGTTTCATGTTTTTCCTTGACATATCCCTTTCCACCGATTATACTACATTAGACTAATGTTGAGGAGGAATGGTGGGAATGCCTGTCTTTATTTCTCACCGGGCTTTTGCCTGTGAACATGCTGGTTGTCTTGCTCCTCAGATCGCGAGGGAGTGCGTCCTGGAGAAAAAAACAAGAACGAGCAGGGATGTAATCGTTCCTGTTAGCGACAGTCTGCTCGCAGCAAGCCGCGGCTTGCAAGTTAAGGAGATGAGCAATGGCGGATACTGAGAAGGACAACACGTTGTCGGAGCACTCTATCGCAAAACTGTTTGGCTCCCAGGGCCTGGAGGTTGCGAAGAACGGTGATTCCAGGCACTCGCCTCAGACAATTGCACCAGAGCATCAAGACTACGCTCACGTCCCCGCTGAAGAAACTGCCGGACAAACGCCCGCCGAACAGCTCGGCCGGGAAATCAGAAAGGCGTGCGTGGCGCTGCGACCGGGCGTCGGTCCCACAAGCCAAAGAGCAAAGATCTTGTTGGTGGCCGTTCTCTCTGTCGTGTCGCTTGTTGTGCTCAATAGATTCCACGGCGCGCCTGCGTTTGAAAGTCGATGGCTCAGGCTCGCAGCTTACCGGACAATCCTTGGCGACTTCGTGGAATTAGGTGCCTTAGCTACTGATGGCCGGACCAAAAGACCGGTAAGACTGACGGTTATGGGCATTGTCTATAACCGGGACAGACCGTCCGCAATTATTGGATCCGCAATAGCGCACCAGGGCGACAAAGTATCGGGGGCAACTGTTGTCAAGATAAGCAGGGACAGCATCGAATTTGAGGCGAACGGAGTAACGTGGATGCAAAGAGTCCAGTGATAAGCGAGAGTATTAACTGAAAGAGTGCGGTACGGGAGATGAAAAGAAATGTCTAAGATGCGGCGGCGCCAATCTTGTACCCAGTGAGCGGCAATAGGCCATATCAAAAAGGACGCTGCCGGCCCGGCGAAAGGCGGATTTGCATTGATGGCAAAAAGCCGGTTGGAGTCTATGCTCTGCCTCCGGCGCCGAAGGTATCCTGTTCCCAAATTCCAGGGATTGCCTTCTCCGCCAACAAAAAATCGACGCAGATTGCTCACAAAACGCCTCGCCTCAGCACCAAACGCAGCTCCCATAGAATTTTACCGCCTCAGCCGATGGAAAAACTTGATTTTCCGTGCACTCTCTGTATATTCAGAGTATGAGCAGTATATCTTGAAAATGAAAGGTCGTTAGATGGCTAAGAAATCTTTCAAAGTTACTCTCCGCGGAAGCCTCTACCAGAAGAATGATCGTTGGTGGTGGAAAGTCAAATTACCGGGAGAGACCAGACTAAAGGCCCGAGGGCTAAAGCCAAAAGGCAAACACTTTGCCACTGCGGACCGTGACGAAGCCGAAGAAGTGGCCCGCTGCATGTGGGAATCGGCTATACGCGCCGATGTTGAAGCAGCAGCGCGAGCCCAAGCCCGCGAAAAGGCCAAGGCCAGCGCCGAGGAAATGGAGAAACTAAAGGCTGATACGGACCAGGCCATCGCA
>JAGMDR010000077.1 GCA_023128595.1 Planctomycetota bacterium
ACATTATTTTACGCGAGCACCCTTTGACTTTTTCATAACCCACTGACAATGCAGGGCTTATGGAATGGACATTTTCAAAGAATTGGTAGATAACGGGCTGTGCGGTTGTAGCGAGGTTGTAGCCTTCAACTCGCGAAAATGGGGTCGCCTCAGAGACGTTTGGTGACATTGCTGGCAGAGCCGGCTCGGAGTTTCATATTACTGCTTGTTATTCCGCGGGTACACGAACAAGAAAGAGGCAGCGGAGAATTCGCTGCCCCTTGTTTTGGCTACGTGAGGTTGTCGATCTCATTTACGCGCCGGTTAGCATGTCGATAATTACCTGGGCGGTTGCGATCAGGGCATCGGCGTCGGCTCGTAAGGTGGCGTCAGTTGCACGCGCTTGGATATCCACTGGACAGGCATACATAGAAATGGTTCCTCGCCCTCGTCGGGGAAGCAATCGTCGTCAAGATCCTGGTCGTGTAGGCCAAATTCCGGGACGTCTACCGCGCTAAAGAACGCCAGCGTGCCGGCCTTTACCATTGTATTTTCGTCAGTGCACTCAGCCGTTCCGCTGTAGACCCAAAAGTATTGGATTTCCCCGCGCGCATCCAGACCCAGTGACTCTCCTAAATGAGTTACCATTGTGAAGTCATAGGTATTGCGTCCCGTTCTGACGAAGGTCCCAACACCATCGCCGCCAAAGTCAGAGTTCGGGAACCAGGGCGCCAGAGCGTACATTGGGTTAACCCCCCGCGCCCAATAGACTAACCTCTTACCGGTGGGGTCCGTTGGGGTTAGGGTCTCCGTGATAACGAGCGGTTCCAGTCCCATTCCCGGTGGGACATCCCAGACGAGCATCCAGCTTCCTGCGATGGGATAGCATTTTGTACGATATCTCTCGCTCCGACCCCCGAAAGCAACGAGTAATGGAAGTAGAAGCATGAGGGCTGCAAGCCCAAGGATGGTTAAGCATGTGATATTTCTCTTCTGTTTCAGACTCATGGTCGTTCCTCCTTACTTTGATCATATTTGATTTGATCAAAAACAAGTGTAAATCCTATCTGACTCTTCACTTCAAACATTGAACTAACAGACATTTGGTATTGCAGGCCGCAACTTTGAATAGGACTGGTTAGTATGGCATAAGGTCACCTCCCTATCTATATAGGTTGATATTTGGGGTACACCCGACACGCGCGGATGCCCAGGCAAGGCCACTATACGGCCCATTCGCCCGATTCGGATCAAAGTCGGTACTCACGTAGTCATCGATTTGGTCCAGCTATAGAGTTCCACCTGCCTTACCGGCGGTTGGCATAGGTTAAATAGGTTAGAGATAAGGTGTCACCGCCTGGTTGTAGATGCGAATATCATCAATCAGGCCGGAGAAAAAAGTCGCCGCGTCAAGGGTTTTTCCGGCACCAAAGTACAGACCACCGTCCGCACTTTCTAACGGAGACAAAGGCATCGGGTCCTTAGCCACCTGTGTTTCACCAACGTATAAGTATCTGTACAACCCATCCCATACTAAGCCAATATAGTGCCAATCGCCGTCGGTTATTACAAACTCCGAAGTCAGCGGGAGCGTACCCCGGCCTGGGGCTTTCAGTTCGGTCACAAGTCTGCCTGCCAATGAATCCGCGCAGAGCCAGCTCTTGCCAACTCCCGTGCCATCTGTTTGAGATATGAGCACCTCTCCCGGCGTGCCTCCCTTGACCCACGTAAAGACGCTGAACGCCCCATCCGCCGGGTTCAGGACAAAATCAGTGCTCACATAGTCATCAATCCCGTCCAGCTCAAGGGCTCCATCTACCATACCGCCTATCGGCCGCCAGTTCGGGTCACCGTGCAGTGTCCCGTCCTTGTTGCCGGCGCTGTCATAGGCCACGAGGCCCTCTTGCTCGTCCAGCTTCCAGTGCGCCAGCGCGAAAAAGCCTGTCAGCCAATGCTCACCGAGAACAACCATATCTCTAATATCTACTTTGCCGTCGCCGAGAGTTGCCGGGGCAATATCAACTGATGATTCATTCTGACGCCAATACAGAGCAAGTTTGGAAAAATCTTTCAAGTTCACGATGCCGTCGCCGTTAAAGTCAACGACCGGGATGATTGGCGCCTGCCATATGTCGATGCCGCCCGTTCCACCAGGCCGAGCGGAGGCGAAGAACATGACGCTCCTGTCCTCCCATATACTGATGGACGGTTCCGCGGAAGACGTATTTATCGTGGGCCCCAGATTGAGCGGTGTTCCCCAGGCCTCGGAAGTGCTTGCTCGTGTCACAACGTACAGATCGTCGTAGCCGTATCCACCCGGCTTGGATGTGGCGTAGAATAGCGTTAGCCCATCGTCTGAAATCCGGGGCAGACCGTCGGGTCGATAGCTATTGATTCTTGGGCCAAGATTCTGTGGTGTTGACCACGGTGAATTGATGGTTGCCCGCGTTGTGACGTGAAGGTCGCACTGACCAGACCCACCCGAACGGGAGGAATTGAAGTAGAGGGACAAACCATCAGCAGGTAAACAGGGACTGAAGTCGGGCGAACTGCTGTTGACCGGCGAGCCGAGATTGACGGGATTTGCAAACGGGGCGGATTTACTCGGGCGAGTCGCCACCCATAGATCAAAGTTGCCGCGCCCGCCAGGCCGGTCGGATGAGAAGAAGATCGAAAGCTGGTCGGCCGAGAGAGTGGGGGAGAATTCGTGGCGACTTGTGTTAATACCCGTCAAGTTTACTGGTGCTGCGAACGGCTCGTCTGTTGTCTCTCTGGTTGCCATCCATATATCATCTCCGCCCTTGCCACCAGGCTGCCAACTATATGGGCCACCGGAAAAAACAAGTGTGAGCCCATCGCTTGAGACATCGATGGTGTACTCATCATGAGCCGAGTTGACAACAGGCCCGAGATTAACGGGATCGCCAAAAATCAAATCGGCCTTCGCACTCTCACCACCGACCATACCCAGCACTAGAATCAATACCGTTGCTGAGATTCTTGTAAGTTTCATCGTTCTGCCCTTTCTTTTCAAAAAACACCTGAATTGCCGTTTCCATTTTCGCCATTGATGCCGATTCTTCGGGCTTCCGTGCCCTATTCCTATCAGAGGAGAAACAGGGGCAACCGAACGATTTTGATTGGAGATTCTCAAGAAAACTGGTATCATTGATGTAAAATCGTCGATTCTGTGAAGGTTGGACGATTGAGCGATGTTGTCAGTGATAAGACGGGGCAATTGGTTGCTCTGGCGAAAGACGGCGATGAATCCGCGCTGGGGCAACTGTGCAACGTTTACGCCGAGCGCGTGCGGTGGATAGTGCGGCTTCGCATGGGCAGGGAGATCCGCTCTAAGTTCGAATCGATGGACCTGGTCCAGGATGCCTTTGTCTCTGCCCTTAGAGACCTCGGAAGTTTCACATACAGGAACGACGGCGATTTCCTGCGGTGGCTGTCGAAAATAGCAGAGAACAGGATTCGCGACCACATAGACGAGATCCATGCGGGTAAGCGCGACATCCGAAAAGAAGCCTCGCTTGAACACCGTACGGCCGGTGGCAAGGGGAGCTTCATCGGGACTGTCGGACGGGCAGGCTTAACAACACCGAGCATGATCGCGTCCAAGAGAGAGGAACTGGACAGGCTTGAGAAAGCAATGGATGAACTGACGCCCGAGCACAAGGAGGTGATTGTGTTGACCAAAATCGAAGGACTTTCTTACGTAGAAATAGGAGGCAGATTAGGCAAGAGCGCTGACGCCGTGAGAATGCTCGTCTCTCGCGCCATGGCATCGCTGGCCGGTACTTTTGAGAGAATCTGATGACACAGCCAACCGACGACAGCCAGGAAAGAATCATTGAAGACGCCGTGCAGCGTTTTGTCGATGCGCAGCTCCGGGGCCGGGAGCCCGACGTAGACGAATATGTCGGGCAATACCCCCAGCTCGCCGTTCAGATCAGGCGGAGAATACAGAACCTGCAAAGAATAGATACTCTCTTCGCGGACCTCACGCGGGCGGATGAGAGTGACTTTGGCACGGCGATGGAAGTGGACAACCTTGTCGGCCGGAAAGTGGGCGACTTCGAAATAACCGAGATGATCGGCCGAGGTGGCATGGGGATAGTCTATCTGGCCCACGATACGAAGCTTGACCGCTCCGTTGCGGTCAAGACCATGCCCCCTGGGTTGGGCGATGACCCCACCCCCCAAACACGGTTCGCCAGAGAAGCCAAAGTTCTGGCATCGCTCAACCATCCGAACATCGCCGTTATCCATGATATCATTGAGCAGGACAAGGGTTCTGGCTACCTGATTCTCGAGTATGTACCAGGCGAGACACTTTCAGAGCGTATTGCCCGCGAACCGCCGAGATTGAAGGAGGCCCTGTCAATCACCCAGCAAATTGCCGAGGCCGTTGCCGCGGCCTATGAAAATGGCGTGGTCCACCGAGATATAAAACCATCGAACATCAAGATAACGCCGGAGGGGAGGGTCAAGGTGTTGGACTTCGGCCTGGCGAAGGGATTCAGGCCTTGGGATTCCGGACAGAGTACGGAGGCAACGCAGCCCGGTCGAGTTGTGGGTACCCCTACATACATGAGCCCGGAGCAGGCTCGCGGCGATCCTATCGACCACCGAACGGATGTGTGGTCGTTTGGCTGTGTGATGTACCAGATGCTGGCGGGACGACTTCCATTTGAGGGCCAGACGGCGTCGGATGTGATCGCGCGGGCCCTCGAGCGCGAACCTGAATGGGAATCCCTGCCAAGGTCTGTTCCGCCTAACATCAGAGTTCTGCTTCGACGATGTCTTGAGAAGGACCCTCACCGGCGACTTCAGCACATAGGTGATGCAGTGGTTGAGATACAGGAGACGCTGAACCCACCCGCACTGGTGCCGCCGATGACCGGAGCATCCGACGTAACAGCGGGGTCAACCAACAGGCGGCGATTGCTTGCAGTTGGAGTGGTCTGTCTGATCCTCGGGGCTATTGTGGGAGGGATCGCTCTTTGGAGTGCCAGGTCTCGAATTCAATCACCTGCCCAGCGAGTTGTGAGTTTTTCCATCAGTCCGGAGACAAAACTTGCAGATGAGGCGTTTTTTCGCCACGTTCTGGTGTTCTCACCCGACGGGAAGCGTCTGGCTTATATCGAGCAGGGCGCCGACAGACGAAGGAGAATCTACGTTCGAGAGATGGATGCATTTGGAGCGAAACCACTGGCCGGCACTGAAGGGGCGATGAGCCTGTTCTTCTCGCCGGATGGAGAGTGGATTGGATATATGGACGGCTTTGAGAAGAAGCTCAAGAAGGTCTCCGTCAGTGGCGGCGAGCCGATGGCAGTGTGCGATTGCTACGATTTTCGCGGTGCCGGTTGGGGAGCCGGTGGTGAAATTGTCTTCTCCCAAGATAAGGGAGGCCTGTGGCGGGTCTCGGATTCCGGTGAGGGATTGACCCAATTGAGCATCCCGGATGCGAACGCCGGTGAGACTGGACATCACTGGCCACAGATCCTCCCCGGCGGAGATGAGGTGCTCTTCACGTGTGCTCGCCACGGCACACTTGATGAATATCGATGTGAGGTCTATTCGCTAAAGACGGGTGAGCGCCATGTTCTGCTCCAGGGCGGCTCAGATGCACGGTACGTCCCCACCGGACACATAGTCTACGTTCGCGAAGAGACCTTGTTCGCAGCGCGTTTTGACCTCGAGCGACATTCGTTGATTGGGACCAGCGTTCCGGCGGTTCGGGATGTTGCAATATCGGATCACTGGTCATCGCAGTTCACGATTGCCAACGATGGGTCGCTTGCCTATATACCTGTGGCAGCAGGCGGGGCGCGCGAATTGGAACCAGTCCTGGTCAGCAGGGAAGGTCAGATTCAGCCCCTGCCCACGACGCCGCGTGATTATCACTCGGTCTCGATTTCCCCCGATGGGGCAATGGCGGCCCTCGATATTTGGAAGGGACATAACTCGGACATATGGATATACGATTTGAATCGAGATACGCTTAGCCCCCTGACGTCCGACCACTGGAGTGCATATCCGGTCTGGACACCCCAGAGCCGGGACATAGTATTTCTGTCTGGATCACCCAAACGACTACACCGGCAAAGAGCCGATGGCAGCGGTGGGCCGGAGGCGCTCGCCGAACATCTCTTCGATAGACTGACCGGTTGTTCACCTGACGGGAAGCGGGTACTGGTTACCAGAGGAGACCCGAATCGCCCCACGCTGGGCCATGATATCTGGGTGGTCTCTTTGGATGACGCGGACGGGAATGGGGCGAGGCCGTTTGTACAGAGACAGTACGATCAGAGGCACGGCGTGTGGTCTCATGACGGGCAATGGGTGGCCTACAGTTCCGAAGAAACCGGCCGCTGGGAGGTCTACGTCGAGCGATATCCCGGTCCAGGTTCGAAAATCTCGATCTCGACCGAGGGTGGATATAGCCCGGTATGGTCAAAGCACGGTAAGGAGCTTTATTACCGCAGTGACGAGAAGATTGTGGCGGTCACTTTCGAGAGCGAACCGCAGTTCAAAGTCCTTGAGAGCAAAGACCTATTCGAAGGCCAGTTCGAATCCTGTTTGTTCTGCAAGATGTACGACGTCGCGCCTGATGGACGATTTCTCATGATCCGCAACCCGCAGGGATCATCGGTTTCAGGAATCAATGTGGTCCTCAACTGGTTCGAAGAACTCAATCGCCTCGTGCCCAAAACCGAAAAGGACTGATTCGCTCGAAACGGGCGTAGCTTCTCTGGGACGTAGCTGCCGGTCCACCCTGCCGCAGCCTGGCATTGCCTCTCCGTCAAGCCATCCACGGCAGAGTAGCACTACGCTCGTTTAATTCGGACCAGAGAATCGTAGTCGAGAAGTACGAGGACGGGACCTCGCGCATGTGGCGACTTCCTGCGGTGTCGACCGATCTGCAGGAAATGCGACTGCGTACCTGGATCGCACTTGCCGCACAACGAGACAACCAGGGAGAACTAACGGCAATTCAGTGGGAACAACACCGCGCACTACGCCACGAGTTGGGCCGCCTTAAAAACGAGTCCAAATGAAGACGCCACCACAGGCTCCATAGTGGCTGCAAAAGCGCGATAAGGCACGGATGTTTCCCGAGATGCTTCCCATTTGCGCCAACGGGTTCTACGACACTTCAATCTAAGGAACGTAAGCAACGTCCACCTATGAAGAGCTCAAAGTCAAACCATAAAATCTCCGTTGCCACAATTTTTTTATTTTGAG
>JAGMDR010000078.1 GCA_023128595.1 Planctomycetota bacterium
ACGTATAGCATAGTAATAATAATATACAACACTTTTTGTTACCAATTTAGCCGCTGCTTCGTCCCAATTTCGTATCTCTTATTTCGCTGCACTCTTCACGATGTCCGCATCACGCATTTAGTCACAGAAAATAACATAAAAGAAGGGAAAAGGCAAAAGAATTTTAGTGGATTGGAGAATTAGAGAATTGGTTAATTACGAGCATCCAGTATCAAGAATCGAGCATTGTTTAGAGGTTATATTCCTTGATCTTTCTGTAGAGTGTTCTTTCGCCGATGCCTAAGATTTTTGCGGCCTTTTCGCGGTTGCCCTGGGTTTTGGCTAATGTGTCTATGATGGCTTGTTTTTCCAACTCGTTTAGTGGGACGCCTGCTAAGGCCCCTGCCGCCCTGCTGCCGGCAGCTAATTGCGGTCTCTGCGCTATTTCAGGGGGAATGTCAGCAACATCAAGCTCGTCCCGGTCGCACATTACAACCATCGTTCTGATACAATTTCTAAGCTGGCGGATGTTGCCCGGCCAATCGTAGTTTACGAGGGCCGTCATCGCAGCATCGGTTATGCCGGTGAGTTTTGAGCCTATTTCCGTGGTGGCTTCTTTGAGGAAGTACTCCGTGAGAGCCGGTATATCTTCTGGCCTGTCACGCAGGGCCGGCAGAGAAACGTTTACACCCTTGATTCGAAAGTACAAATCCTGCCTAAATCTCTTCTCCTCTATAAGCCTTGTCAAATCATGATTTGTTGCGCTAATGATGCGGACATCAACCACAGTTGCTTTATTGGAACCGACGGGTATGACAACGCCATCTTCGATAACGCGGAGCAGCTTGGCTTGCATGTTAAGCGGCATGTCACCGATTTCATCCAGCAGCAGCGTTCCTTTGTCAGCTATCTGAAACAATCCTTTTCGGTCAGTGGTTGCGCCGGTAAATGCGCCTTTGACGTGGCCGAACAATTCACTCTCCAACAAAGTCTCCGTCAGGCCCGCACAATTTATCGGCCTAAACGACTTGTCCCGGCGTGGTGACTTGTTGTGAATCGCCCTTGCCAGCAGCTCTTTGCCTGTTCCGGACCGGCCTTCGATCAGGACGGATATATTTGTCGGCGCCACGCGCTGGAGCACTTCAAATATACCCTGCATGATAGGGCTCGTGCCGCGCACACCCTCAAACACGAAATCCTCTTGGCCGAGGTCGTCACTTCTTGTTTGACGAGAGTAGGCGGACGAGGCCTTTCGGCAGGCCTGGCGCACGAGCGTGCGAAGCTGGTCAATGTCAATCGGCTTGACAAGGTAGTCGTACGCTCCCCGCTTGATGGCTTCCTTGCACGTATCAATCGTTGCGTAGGCAGTTATCAAGATAACTTCCGTCCGGTCACCGTGCTTCTTGGCTTCTTCGAGTATGGCAAGTCCGTCAATATCGCCGCCCAGTTTCAGATCGGTCACGACAACGTCGATTTGTTGGCTGCGCAGAATCTCGACCGCATCTTTTCCATTGTAAATGGCGAGTGGCTTTGCGGGTAGTTTCTCAAGCGATTCGGCGATGCCGTCAGCGTGGTCACGCTCATCGTCAACAACCAGGATTACGCTTTTCCGCTCACTCAAATCTACACCTCGCTACGGTCCCGGCCGGCAACAAATAGAGGCAACGTTACGGTAAATAACGTGCCCTTGCTCGGCTCACTGGCAACGGCTATTGTACCATTATGAGCCTCCACAATCTTTTTTGCCGTCGGCAGACCCAATCCGCTGCCTTGTGGGCGAGTTGAGTAATAAGCATCGAAGATGCTGTCCAACTTATCCGGAGCAATGCCATTGCCCGTATCGCTTATTTGAATCACGGCATCTTTATTCTGCCTATCCGTTCTTATGATCAACTCGCCGGCACTGCCCATGGACTGCTGGGCGTTAATGAACAGATTAAGTATTACCTGCTTCAACTTGCCTGGGTCGACTTTGCAAATAAGTGGTTCCTTGTGCAATCCCTGCCTGATGACTATGGAGTGGCTCTGAGCCTGTGGCGAATAAAAATCGACCATGTCGCTGACGAGCTCGTTGATATCAGTCTCTGCCAATTGCAATTCGGTCCTGGTAACGTAGCGCAAGAAACTGTCGAGAATCCGCTCGAGTCTATCCATCTCTTTTTGAATCACAGTTGTTTTCCTGAGCGCCCTTTTGAATCTCTGCTCGTTTCCATTCGGGGCCGTCTTGGCCAGTTCGGTGAGATCCGAGCTGGCCAACTCCTCCCTGACAAGGTTCAGATTAACCTTGATGGTAGAAAGGGGATTTTTGATTTCATGAGCAAGCTGGCCTGTCAACTTGGCTAATTCTTCAAGCTCTTGAACGTGCCGGTCCCTATCTGGTTGAATCTCATTCTGCAGCGATGCGCTGCTTTGCTGCGTTTTACTCATGGTGTTTGATTTCTTACGCATAAGCCACACGACACCCGCCAGAACAACCGATAAACCAACAATAAAGCCGCCTATGAACTGATGCACTTATTTTCCCTCCTTGACCTGTAGCTTTTCACTTCTTGTGCTCTCTGCGGTCAACCTTTTTTTGACTTGCCCCCCCTACCGGACATTATTCTTTCTTTTCTACTGGCTTGTGTTCGTCTTTCACAGCGGGCTTGGCAAGAGCTGCCCTGCGAGAAAGTTTCAATCTGCCCTGATCATCAATCGCTATCAGTTTCACGGGTATCAGGTCGCCGACCTTGCAGACATCGCCGACGTTCTTGACATAGCCTTCGCTCAATTCGCTGATATGGCATAAGCCTTCGACACCGGGAGTGATTTCAACAAATATTCCAAAGTCCTTCACGGACACTACTTTTGATTGTTCATATATCCTGCCAACTTGTGGAGGTTGTGTGATTGACTCGATAATCTCTTTGGCCTTGATGTGGCCATCGCCGCCGAGACAACTTATGTAAATGGTCCCATCCTCTTCGATTTCAATGGCGGTGTCGGTCTGTTCCTGGATGCTCTTAATCATTTTGCCGCCCGGTCCGATGACCTTGCCGATGAATTCAGGATCGATTTCCACGGTTATCAGTTTCGGTGCGTATTTACTTAGTTCGGCTCTCGGCTCACTAATGGCCTTGTCCATGATCTTCAGGATCTCCAGGCGAGCTGTCTTTGCCCGCTCCAGTGCCTCAACCAAGATATTATGGGCCAATCCCTCGGCCTTGATATCGATCTGTATTGCTGTAATCCCGTCTACAGTGCCGGCGGCTTTGAAATCCATATCACCGAAATGGTCTTCTTCACCGATGATATCGGTCAGCAACTCGTACCGTCCGGCTTTATCACTAACCATGCCGATTGATATGCCGGCAACGGCTTTGCTAATAGGAACGCCGGCATCCATTAGAGCCAGCGAGCCGCCGCAGACCGATGCCATCGAACTGGAGCCGTTCGACTCGGTAATATCTGAGACGAGGCGGACAGTGTATGCGAATTTATCTTCCGGCGGCCTTACCGATTCCAGCGCCCGTTCTCCGAGGGCACCATGGCCAATTTCTCTTCGACCAGGCCCACGAACCGGTCGCACCTCACCCACGGAAAACGGCGGAAAGTTATAATGAAGCGTGAAGTTTTGAGAGTACTCATCCAATAGACCGTCTATGATCTGCGCATCCCTGATAGTGCCAAGAGTCACGGTCACCAGCGCTTGTGTTTCCCCTCGCGTGAATAGCGCCGAGCCATGAGTTCTGGGCAGGATCCCAACTTCACAGGAGATTGGACGGACATCATTATAGCCTCTGGAGTCAAGCCTTTTGCCATCCAGCAGAAGCTCGCGGACGACCTCGCCTTCTATCCTGCCAATGATGCGTTTGAGCATTCTTTGGTCACACTTTGGCTGAGCTGTCTGCAAACTGTCTGCACCTGCCGGGGTGGGATTGTCCTCGACAGAACAGTATTCGGCGCTTAGCTGCTCAAAGAGTTCTTTCACAGCCGTGTTTCGCTCCTGCTTGGCAGGTATCTGCTTAAACTCGCGCAAGCGATCCGCTATCTGTGAGCGAATTTGCGAATAGAGGTCCTCGTCAAATTCGACAAGCGGTGTTTCCTTTTCAACACCGATCTTTGCTCGCAGCTCTTCTATCATTTCACAAATCTGACAGACAGCTCTATGTGCCATGGTAACGCCATCGGCAACGACCTTCTCCGGCAGGGCCTTAGCGCTGAGCTCAACCATGTTTATCGCTTCTTTCCTTCCCCCGACAAGCATGTTCAGGTCTCCATCCTCCAGTTGCTTATGCGTTGGATTGACGACAAATTCTCCGTTGACTCTGCCCAGTCTGCAGGCTCCAAGAGGGCCCAGGAATGGAATCTTGCTTATAGTAAGTGCTGCGCTGGCACCTATCATTGCGGGCACATCCGGATCATTTTCTTGATCGGCACTGAGAACCGAAGCATTGACCTGGATTTCCTGGACATAGCAGTCAGGAAACATCGGCCGAATGGGCCTGTCAATTCTTCTTGCCGTCAGGATTTCCTTAGTCGTCGGTCTTCCCTCGCGCTTGAAAAAACCGCCTGGGAATTTGCCGGCTGCACTCTGCTTCTCGCGGTATTCGACACTAAGAGGAAAGAAATCGATGTCCTCAGACCTCGGCGGCGCAGTCACGACAGCCACAAGGACGACAGTGTCGCCGTATTGGACGACGACTGCGCCATCTGCCTGTTTGGCAACTTTGCCGGTTTCGATCGATAATGTTCTGCCCCCAATTTCCCTTTCGACTCTACACACATCAAACATATACTGCCTCGTAATATCACAAAGCCAAGGGCGCAGGGCTAACAACTTCAACAGCCCTTAGCTTCCGGTTCTAATAGTCTGTCAACCTTGAATTTGTTAGTGGGAACCCCACGTGAAACCCATTCGGCTGCGCTCAGGGCAGGCGTGGGGCTAAGTATTTGGCCTGCGGTTTTACCGCAGGTTTTGACCCGCAAAATCGCAGTTGACACAGTACCAAGTTTCACACCTTACTTTCTCAGGCTGAGCCGGGATATGACGTTTCGATAACGGCTAAGGTCTTTGTTGGCCACATATTTGAGCAGTGCCGCTCTGTTCCCGACCATTTTCAACAAGCCCCGCCTGGATGCATGGTCCTTAGGATGAATTTTGAGATGTCCTGTGAGGTCGTTAATCCGCTTCGTCAACAGTGCAACCTGCACTTCTGGGGAGCCGGTATCGCCCTCATGCGTCTCAAAATCGCCGATAACTTCCTGTTTTTCCTGCTTCGTCAGCATTCTTTGAACAAGCCCTTTCTAATATTCGCTTAGAGAACCCTTTCAAACATATTAGAAGACAACCGCGCAATTATAGAGTTCATTACTGTGTTTGCAAGTCTTTTCCGCACAAAGTTTAACAAAAATGGTGCAGCAATTTTTTAGGCAGCAAGTGCAGCCTGACTGTAGATTGATGGCTATAGAACGGCGCTATTGGGAACTGCTGGGGCTGGCTTGCTCTTCTTTTGGGCCGATAGAGATTAAGTGCGAATGGGTCCGCAGGTACATCCTGCCGCCGGCGATAGCGGGGGTGGCGTGGCTCTTTTCGCCTAAAGGATTGATTGCGAGCAGGTCGTAGGAGGCAGAGGCCTTGGTCACAACGACCTCGCCTGGGATCGTGATACAATAGAGATTGCCACCTGCGTACACGGGTGAACCATAGAATCTGCCGGCAGGTTTCTGACGCCAGAGCTGTTCGCCCGTAGCGCTGCTCAGGCAAGAAATATAGCCCTGATCGTGAACTGTGAACAGGAGGCCTTGCACAGCCAGAGCGGTAGGTACATACGTTGCGGAGCGGCCCTCAATTCTGTAAACCTCTTTCGGTTGGGTGGAGTTGCCTCCTTTACCGGGGTGAATTGCAATTAAGCGCTTGCCGCTCCCGCCTTCGCCGCAAGTCCCTATGATTAGCTCACCTGCGATGACCGGCGAACTGACGACACGGTCCGCAAATGCCGACTTTGCTTCCCACACAACCTCTGCCGTACACAAATCCACACCCGTTATGCCGTGCGCGTAGCTTGTGAAGACCAACTGCGGCTTGTCCCCACCAAGCCGGTAGATACAAGGCGTCGAATAAGACATATTGGAACTCTTCTCACGCTGCAGGCGCCACCGTGTCTGGCCTGTCTTGCGATCCAGGGCGATCCAGGTACTGTCGACATCATGGTTGCCTTGCTCCTGTTCGTGGGTAAAGACCACAATGTCCTCAAAGACAACAGGTGAACCCCCCGCTCCATGCCTGGAATGCACTGCCTCGAATGTGCGTTTCCAGACCTCGTTGCCAGTATGGTCAAGCGCCGCCAGAATAGTCTTGTTGGAAGCAGGCCAAAACACGTAAACATGGTCTGCATCCACGGTGGGCGTGGTAGCTGCGTAGCTGTTGAGCCTATTCATTCGATACGAACCTAACGCATATTCCTTTTGCCACAGAGTCTGACCATCCGAGACACTTAGGGCAAGAATAGTGCCACAATCGGTCTCCTCGTCCCCACTCGTAATGAAAATCTTGTCGTTCCAGACAACGGGTGATGAATGGCCGCCCCCTGGCA
>JAGMDR010000079.1 GCA_023128595.1 Planctomycetota bacterium
CAATTTTGTTTATGAGCAAGACTTTCGATTTCGCAAAGATTGCGGGGTATTTGGCCGGTTTGTCGTCACCCTCGGCAACCGAAAGTACCACTATCTTGCCGTTCTCGCCGAGGTCAAAATCAGATGGACAAACAAGGTTGCCGACATTCTCGACGAAAATCAAATCCAGCTCTTTGACGGGCAGCTCTTTCAACGCAGCGCTTATCTGGGCCGCCACCAGATGACAGGCGCCTTCGGTGTTTATCTGGACAACCGGTGCTTTGGTTTGTCTGATTCTCTCGGCATCTATGTCGGTCTGAATGTCGCCCTCGATCACGCCGATTCTTATTTCGTCCTTCAATTCGCTTATCGTTCTCGTCAGAATCGTTGTCTTGCCCGAGCCGGGCGATGAAATCATATTCAGGCATAGTTTCTTCTGCTCTGTGAAAAAAAGGACGTTTTCAAACGCAAACCTCTCATTCTCGCCCAAAATCTTCCTGCCAACATTAACTTTCTTCATAGCGCTAATCCGTTTCAAGTTCTATTTCCTCTAATACCAAGGCTGCATCGCCCAGCAGATCAAAATCCTCACTACCGCACACCGAGCATCTCGGCTGCGAAAGCTCGACATCAAAGCTTTGATTACAACTCCTGCACTGCGCCTGTAACGGCTTATGCTCTATTTCCAGCTTCATACCTTCGCACGGCGTATCTTTGGCGATAGCTTCAAAGGCAAAATTGAGTGCCTCGTCATTGACACCTGAGAGCTTCCCGCAGCTTATCTTCGCACCGATCGGCCTTCCATTGTGTTTGGCCGCTTCCTCTGATATTGTCTCCAGCAGACTCTGCGCCACCATCGCCTCGTGCATCAGCATATCCTCGGCAGTTCTCGCCCGTACGGCATCTGCACAATCCTTCTTCCGCCGATCCTGGTCATCAGCTCCACCGTAGGCACATCACGCGTTTCAACCACTTGTCCTATTACCCCTGCATCGGCGCCCAATGGATGATTCCTGCAAATCTCCAGACAATCATCGGCCGATTCCGGCGAGACAATCGCGACAAATTTGCCCTCATTTGCAATCGCCAACACGTCGAAGCCAAGCATATCCGCTGCCGTCTGCACCGTCGGATTGATCGGTATCTCGCCCTCGCAAATCTCAATGCTCAGCCCGCTGTCTCGTGAGATTTCATTTAGCGTCGCAGCCAATCCGCCGCGCGTCGGGTCCCGCATAAATCTTATCCCCCTGCTGCACTCCAGCAATTTGCAGGTCAGCTCGCCTATACCGGCGCAGTCGCTTTGCAATTGCGACTCAAACTTGATGCCCTCCCGCTGCGAGATAATGGCCATACCGTGGTCGCCTATCGTGCCGTTGATGATGATCTTGTCGCCGGGGGCGATTCTTTCGCATCCCAGGTCCACACCCGGTAATCTTACCCCGACTCCAGCGGTGTTTATGAAGATTTTTTCGGCTGCGCCGGCTTCGACCGTCTTGGTGTCCCCGGTTACGATGTTGACGTTGTTCTTTGCCGCCGCCCGGCTGATACTGGTCAAAATCTTCTCCAGCAGCTCAAATTCGAGACCCTCTTCGATTATCAGCGATAACGCCAGGGCCACCGGCCTCGAACCGGCAACCGCCAGATCATTTATCGTCCCACATACGGCGAGTTTCCCGATGTCTCCCCCGTTAAAGAACAACGGCTTTACAACGTAGCTGTCCGTTGTAAAACATATCTTCTCGGAAGTAAGATTCAGCTTTGCCGAGTCGCCCAGCTCTGCGAGGGTATCGTTCTTTAGCTTTGGGAGGATATGGTGGCGGATCAAGTCGTCTGTCAATTTACCGCCGCCCCCGTGCGCAAGTAAGATTCTGTCGTGTCTGTTTGTTTCCACTGCGCCCGATTTCCTAATTTCCCGAAGTCCCGATACCCTGTTATCCCGATACCCTGTGTCCTGATTTCCTGATACCACCGTACTTGAACCAAGCTGCACAAGCCCCTTCGGAGCTTACCATACACGCACCAACCGGCTGTTCGGGCGTGCAGCTTTTTTCAAACAGGCTGCACTGCGGCGGGTCTATCAGGCCGCACAACACTTCACCGCATCGACACCCTTTTGCTTCCTCACCCGGGGTTTCGGTAATGTTGAATCGCTTAAGTGCGTCGAACCGACTGTATTTGTCTTTTAGTCTAAGCGTGCTTTTTTCTATTTTTCCCAGCCCTCGCCAGTACCCGTCTGCCGGCTCGAAGCACTCGGCGGTGATTTCTTGCGCAGCGACGTTGCCCTTTTCTGTTACCACGGCACCGTATATTGATGTTACTTCGGCTTTGCCTTCTGAAAGCTGCCGGCAGATCTCCGCAAGCCCTTCGATTATTTGCAGCGCCTCAAAGCCGGCCACCACGCACGGACGCCCAAAGTCATCTACTATCTCGGCAAATGCACCGTAACCGGTTATCACGCTGACGTGCCCGGGACAGAGAAAGGCGTCTATATTGTCATTTTTCGCCGACAGCAGCGCCCGCATCGCAGGTACGACAAGTTTGTGCGCGGTCAGAACAAGAAAATTATCGACCCCTTGTTCGACGGCCTCGGTTACCGCCACGGCGGTAGCCGGTGTAGTGGTCTCGAAGCCTACGGCCACGAAGACAACTTTCTTTTCGGGGTTATCTTTGGCCAATTGCAGCGCATCTTCACTACTCAGGACCACCTTGACATCGGCTCTCGATTGCTTTGTCTCGAGTGAGCCCCCCTTGCCGGGGACCCGAATCATATCGCCGTAAGTTGCAATCAAACAATCGTCACGCTCGGCTAATTGCAGCACAACATCAATATAGCCTTGGTCGGTAACGCAGACCGGGCAGCCCGGCCCTGACAGGAGCTTGAGTCTCTCGGGCAAGACGGACTTTATGCCGTTGCGGAAGATGGCCACCGTGTGCGTGCCGCAGACCTCCATTATATTGATCTGCCGGCCCAGCGATTCGCACGCGGCCTCCATAACTCTCTGTGCTTTGTGAATTCTATCGAGCATAAGAGCCTGAATCTATCCTGAAGCTTTATTGTCTGTATCCTGGAATTCGCTGATTTGCTCAATGAGGTCCCAGGTCTCTTTCGCCTCGGCTTCATCGACAAGCGAGATAGCAAATCCCGCATGTATCAGGACCAGGTCCCCTATTTTGGCTTCCGGCAGCAGTGTAGTCTTGGCCTTCCAGCGGTTCCCCATCGCGTCAACGACCGCAAGATCCTTGTCCAGCTCAATTATCCTCGCCGGTATTGCCAAACACATAATTCGTCGCTCGTCTTTTTGCTTACTTCAATCAAAGATCACATAATAAGGATGATTGTCGTCCTCATTATATTGTTAAACGGCCATGAGGTCAATGCGTTTATCCCTTGTGAGCTTGGCGGCGATTGCGGTCTGGCCGAGGGATATTCCGCCGTCATTGGACGGGACAATCCGATTGAATAATACGTCAAAATCGTCTTTCTTCAGGAGTTTAACCAGGCGATTTATCAAATATCGATTGCAGAACACCCCGCCGCTCAGCGCAACTGTACTCAACTTGGAGCTTTCTCTCGCTGCTTTGGCCATCTCAAGCAGGGCCGCGGCGAGGCAATTGTGGAATTTTGCCGAGCTAACGCCGCCGGCCACTCCATCCCGCACATCGCCAACCAGCCCTCTTATCATCCTGCCCAAATCAAGCTTAAGGGGCTCGCCGGTTGTGTTTATGAGCTCAAAATCGTAGTGCTCTTCAATGCCGGCCTCTATGATTGCCTCCAGAGCCATCGGCAGTTGCGCATCGAAATGGTTGTAGCCGCCCAGACCTAACATAGCCGCAACTGCGTCGAAAACCCTTCCGGCGCTGGAGGTCTTGACAGTATTGACGCCTTTTTCGAGCTGGTCCGATATTACCTGCCGTTTGGTTGTATTCGCTTCAATTCGTTCGAGCAGCCATCCAAATTCGGACAACTTGAAGTCGTCCCCGTAAGCCTTCTCTAATAGTGCCAGGACGGGTCTTACGGCCTCTTTGCTTGCCCTGTCCGCCCCGGCCAAGTCGTAGTACGCCAGATGGCCGAATCGCTCGAATTTCTCCAGCGACGCAATCATACACTCACAGCCCCAAATTGCACCATCGGTTCCGTAACCGGTGCCGTCGCATACAAGCGCGATGACCGGGCCAGGGACGCCGTGCTCAGCCAAGACGGAAGCAGCGTGGGCCCAGTGGTGCTGGACCTCAACGACCTTCAAGCCGGTCAGCGAGAGAGCATACTGCGTGGACAGATACCCGGGGTGAAGGTCGCAAACCGCGACTTTCGGCTCGACCTCGAACAGCCCTCGCAGATGCTCGATTGAATTGACGTAGTGATGATACACCTCCGCATCCTCAAGGTCGCCTATGTGTTCGCTGCAGATAAGCTGGTTCTGTTTTGCAAAGCAAAAAGTGTTCTTCAAGTCCGCTCCGGCCGCGAATATGTCCTCCCGGCAGCTCTCTCCGGTGATAATCGGCGTTGGAACGTATCCCCTTGCCCGTCTGAGCAGGACGGGCTCCCGGTCAACAAAATGGACGATGGAATCATCCACCTGTCGGTAAATCTCCCTGTCGTGCATCAAGAAGGCATCTGCAACACAGCTCAGTCTCTCCATCGCCGTTTTGTTCTTACAAATCAACGGCTCATCGGAAATATTGCCGCTGGTCATTACCAGAACACTTATCCCCTGCGCGAATAGTAAATGATGCAGCGGGGCGTAACAGAGCATAAAGCCGAAGGTGCTGACGCCGCTCGCAACCGAGGGGGCTACTGTGGTGTTCCTCCTTTTCGGCAGCAGAACGATCGGGCTTTGAGGGCTTCTCAGGGCCTCATCGGCCGATTCGCTGACGATTGCATATTCCTTCATCCTTTCAATTGAATCGGTCATCATAGCAAAAGGCTTATGGTCCCGCCTTTTGCGTTCCCGCAGCCGCTGCACGGCTTCGTTGTTAAGCGCATCGACCGCGAGATGGAATCCGCCGATACCCTTTATCGCCACGATCTTTCCGCCTAAAAGCAGCCTCGCCGCCTCGGCAATCACCCTGTCGCTTTGCGATTCCGTTGTTTTGCCCTTACCGTCTGTCAGCCATATCCTCGGCCCACAGGCAGGGCAGGCGACCGGCTGGGCATGAAAACGCCGGTTGGTCACATCAGCGTATTGCCCGGCGCACTTCTCGCACATCTCGAAAACCGACATAGTCGTATTTGGCCTGTCGTACGGAATGGTCTTGACTATTGAATACCGCGGGCCGCAGTTCGTGCAGTTGATAAAGGGGTACCCGCAGCGAAAGTCCCTCTTATCGCCCATCTCGCCAAGGCAGTCGGTGCAGGTGGCCACGTCCGCGGTTACTTCAGACAGCGCGGTCCCCGCCGCGTCGCTGGCCCGGATGACAAATTCAGCTTCCCCCTCCACGACCGCTATGTCAACCGCGTTGCAGGATTTCACTTCCGCCAGAGGGGGTTTGTCTGATTCGGACTGCAAACGGGTCAAAAAGTCCGCTATTTTCGCTTCCGGCCCTTGTAGCTCAATTGTAACGCCCCTCGTGTCGTTATAAACGAAACCTGTCAGCCCCAATCCCCGCGCAATCCGGTACACAGCCGGCCGAAAGCCCACGCCCTGCACACGCCCCGTTATCAGTATTCTCTGTCTTTTGATACTTGTCCTTTCAGCAGTTTTCCCGGCAATTGTCCGTGTCAACGCTTGTTTGAGAGCATTATAATTCACCCGGACCGCAAGGGCAATCACCTGACTTTCCCGCTGCACCTGCATCCCGGCCGCCCGCCCGGCGAAAGTTGAAAAATTTATTTGCAAAGACTCCCCGCCTGTGTTAATATGCCATTGTCTCGGGGCCATAGCTCAGATGGGAGAGCGCTTGCATGGCATGCAAGAGGTCGTGGGTTCGAATCCCATTGGCTCCATTGCTCATAGTCAGTCGGGTCGGGCCTGCACTTGGAATCGAATGATGTCTCTGTCATTTTGGGAGCATAGACCGTGCATAACATACTGATCGCCCCACGGAAATACGTTCAGGGCAGAGGCGCCCTGGCTGAGGCCGGCAAACACCTCAAGATACTCGGCAACAAGCCGTTAGTCCTTTGGGACGCAACGGTCAAGGGTATTGTCGGCAAGACGTTGCTGGCCGGCTTGGCCGAGGAAGGGCTTGAACCCGTGGATGTCGATTTCCAGGGTGATTGCACACGCAAAGAGGTCGATCGCGTGATTGGAATCATCAAGAACACGGGGGCCGACATCGCGGTGGGCGTCGGCGGTGGAAAGACGCTCGATACGGCAAAAGCCGCAGCGATTGAGACCGGGATCCGGATTGTTACCTGTCCGACGATTGCCTCGAATGACTCGCCGACCAGTGCGGCAAGCGTATGGTATGACGACGACGGGAATTTCACGGGTTTCGACTGTTGGCCTTTCAACCCGGACCTGGTTCTGGTGGATTCCTTGGTGATCTCGCGGGCGCCGGTCAGGGCGCTGGTGGCCGGCATGGGCGATGCACTGGCCACCTGGGTCGAAGCCAAAGTCGCCCTGCAGACCGGTGCCGGAAATATCGCAGGCGGTGTCTCGACGGCCGCTGCGATGGCAATCGCCGAACTCGGCTACGAGGTGCTCCTCGAGCACGGCCTCGAAGCCAAACGCGCAGTCGAGAACGGCGTGCTCACGCCGTCGGTGGAGAAGGTAATCGAGGCCAACATCCTGCATTCGGGCCTGGGTTTTGAGAGTGGCGGGCTGGCGACAGCCCACATGATCGCCAACTGCCTGCCTTCGTTCGGCGAATGCCGGCACCTGATGCACGGCGAAGAAGTAGGCTTTGGCGTGATCAGTCAGCTCTGTCTGGACAAGGCGGTCTCGATGGATGAGGTCTATGAAGCGGTCGATTTTGAGGTAGCCGTCGGTTTGCCGGTAACGTTCAAAGATATCGGTCTCGAAGGCGTATCGAGGGACAGGCTCAAGAGCATCGGCGATACCTGTGCCTCCGATGGGTCGCTGTGTGAGAGCCATTGTTTCAAGGTAACGAGCGAAGCGGTTGTGGACGCAATGATCGCAGCCGATGCCTTGGGCGCCGAACGCAAGGAATTGGCAGGTATTGTTTAAGGATTGAACAAGATTTTCTGGGAGAAGTTATCATGTCAAGAAAGCAATTTGTCAGTGTGGGTATCGTGTTGGTCGTACTCTGCGGTCTTGTTGTTACAGGCTGCGCTAAGAAGCAGGACAAGCCGCCGGAGAAACCCGATGAAAAAGCAGCCGCGGGCTTGAAAAAAGCACAGTTGCTTGTGGAACTGCCGGACTATTGTAATACGCCGGACGGGATGGCGCTTCTGCCGGACAACAGCTTTGTTCTGTCCGTGCCGAACTTCAACGACCCGAACGCCGGCGCATTCATCATGAAGATTTCGGCTGATAATAAAGTCTCGAAGTTTTTCACTGCGCCGCCACACCCCAAGACCGAAATGGCCGGCCCAATGGGCATCTGCCTTGCGCCGTCCGGTGATTTGTACTATGCCGACAATCAATTCAGTCCTGAGACGCCGCAGACATCGCGCGTGATGCGCATCGTCGTCAGGGACGGCCTGGCGCAGGAGGCGGTTACGGTAGTATCGGGTATGAATGTCGCCAATGCGGTGGCGATTAAGGGTAACTACGTGTATGTCAGCGAGACGATCCTTGTGCCCGGCTCGAAGCCTTTGATCAGCGGTATTTTCCGTTTCAAGATCGGCGACGAAGGAATTGAGCTTAAAACTCCCCTCGAGGACGACCCGCACCTGATTGCCACGATCAAGAGTTACCATCCGACCATCGGCTACGGCGCCGACGGCCTTTGCTTCGATTCGAAGGGCAGCCTCTATTGCGGTAACTTCGCCGACGGCACGATCCACAAGATCACCTTTGACGAGCAGGACAACGTAACGTCAAATACGATCTTCGTCAAAGACCCAAAGATGAAATGTGCCGACGGCCTGTTTTGTGATCGCAAGACCGACAGAATCCTCGTTGCGGATATGGTTCAGAACGCGATACAAATGATCCACCCGGATGGGACGGTCGAGACGATTGCTATGAACGGCGACACCGACGGCGCCGACGGCGGGATCGACCAGCCCTGCGAGGCCATCTTCCGCGGCGATGAGGTAATTATCTCCAATATGGACTGGCCCTTCGAAGGCGTAGTCAACACGACCTGGGACAAGCCATATACGCTTTCGGTTGTCAAACTGAAATAGTCAGCGTGAGACAATAAGAGTGATAGCGGCCGTTTGAAATGTGTTTAGGCCGGCAGGCTCCGTAATTGGGCGTTTAGCTTCTTCAGCGAGGGATAGATCTGCTCGAAGATCTTGAACCACTGGTGATATTTCTTCGTCAATTTCAGGTTCGGCTCATAGACCTTTGGCGGCTTATAAACCTTCTCATACGCATCCTGCACGTCTTTGTACAGGCCGACACCGATGCCCGCCAAAATCGCGGCGCCGAGCGGGGTTGGCTCTTCGATTTCGGGTGTTTCGATGGGCTTTCCAATCATGTCGGCCTTGTTCTGCATCCAGAACTCATTCTTTGTGGCACCGCCGATGGCCACGAATTTCTCCGGTTTGACGCCGAGCGATTTCTCCAGCCCCCGGACAATTTGCACGAACTGATAATCCAGCCCTTCAATAATCGCCCTGAGCATATCGCCCCTGGTCACGATATTGCGCAGACCCACGAACGCGCCCATAGACTGATGATCCACAACAGGACAGTGGCTGCCGGAGAAGTGCGGCAGGAACATCACGCCGTTGGCGCCGGGCGGTGAGGCGTCGGCGAGTTTCATCAGGCGGTCCCATTCGTCGCCGTCGTCCTTTTCAGCCGTTTGTTTTTCCTCGAAACCGTATTCGGCGCGGAACCATTCGAGCATATTGCCCGCCACCACCGCTGCCATTATGCTCCATAAATCCGGCGAGGCAACGTGCGAGTGGACCGGGATACCCATTTCCCTGACTTCGGGCGTGAGCACCGGCTCACTAAGCGCTGTAACAACAATCTCCCACGTACCGGTAACATCAAGCACAACCCCCGGCTCAAACGCCCCGACTCCAAGCGTGCCGCAGCAATAATCATGTCCGCCCAAGACCACCGGCGTTCCCTCTGCGAGCCCTGTGGCTTCGGCGGCTCTTGCGTGGACCTTTCCCAGGGGCGTCCCGCTGGGCTGTGGATCGCAAAGGACCCTGCGGTCAACGCCTGAAATCTCAATCAACTCATCCGACCACACACGTCTTCGCTGGTCAAACAGAAGGGTGGTCGAGGCCATGCTGTGGTCGGTGCCGTACTTGCCGCAGAGCATGAAGTTGACGAAGTCCTCGATCAAAAGCCACTTGTCCGTTTTGGCCAATATCTCCGGCTCGTGCTCGGCCATCCACAACAAGCGCAGGGCCGTATTGAAAACCCAAATCTGATTGCCGCCGATTTCAAATTGCTTCTCGGCACCGATATGCTCGGTCCACCAGCGATACTGCGGCTCGGTCCGCGGGCAGTGCCAGCTAATAAACGGATACAGCCAGTTGCCCTGGTTGTCAATCGGCACACCGTCCATGCCCATACCGGTCACGGCAACACCTTTGATATTTGCAGGGTCATCGATTCGGCCGATGGCTTCTTTCAGCGACTCGCACACGCCGCCCCAAATCTGTTCCGGCTTCCAGATAGCCCAGTCCGGATGGTCCGAATACGGATTAAAACGTTCGGTGGGCCGGCTCCCCTGAGAGACGGCGTTGCCCTGGAGGTCGTAGATGACTGCCTTTAGACTCGTCGATCCCAAATCAATTCCCATCAGATACGCCATCAAAGTACCTCCGATGTATAATGGCTCTATTTACAAGCAGATCGGATAGCGACCGTATTCTTTTAACGTATCAAGCATCGCGAGGTAATTGGCCGGCTTGACCGAGGCATGAATGGAATTGCTTGATGAGAGTATGAATCCTCCGCCGGGCGCCCCTTTTCCAATAGCCTGCTTGGTCTCTTCAACCACTTCTTCTACGGCAGCATAACTCAAAGTGTGCGCACAATCCACATTACCCTTTAAGGCTATTCTGTGCCCGTACTTGGCCTTGACTTCGCTCAAATCCATACCGGCCTGGGGATCGATCGGGTCCAGACAGCTTATCCCCGAGTCGATGATCATATCGATAATGGGCCACAGATAGCCGTCGGTGTGTTTAATGACCGGCAGGCCCAGCTCCCTGAATCCGCCGATGACGCGACGCAAACCGGGATAGAATAAGTCCCGGAAATGGTCCGGTGACATCATCGGCCCCGTATTATAGGCATAGTCATCACCGGTCCAGATAAAATCCGCTCCGCGGGCGGCTACCTCTTTCGCCATCGCCAGATTGATTTCGACGGACATATCGACCAGTGCCTTTACCAGCTCCGGGTCGGAAGCAATCGTCAAAAGCAGATTCTCCATACCCATGAGCGAGCGAGGTATGGAGAACACATCATTGAGATGCACGCCAATCGCCTTATCACCCTTGAATTCTCTAACCGCCCATTCGACGGTATCATATCGGCCCGGTGCGTGAGGTTCCGGCGGGCTGTAACTCTCGAAATCGGCCATTTCCTTAATCGGAGACTCGACCTCAACACCGTGTTCCTCATTGCCGTAGTCGTCCACATAACCCCATTCGCTGCGCCATTGCGTCGGGCCGACTTGCTCTTTTTGGAAATCGGGGCCGACCAGTATGGCGTCATGGCCCATCTTAACGGCAAAGTCGTTATGGCTCTTGCAGCCGGGACAAATAGCCTCGCGGACATTCCTGGCGAATAACCACTCAAAATGCGGTATCCGATCGGGTTCCTGCCGATTCAAGACCCGTCTAACTCGCTGGCAACAAGTCAATTCAGCCACTTTTGCTCCTGATGACGAAAGAAACACACGTACCTGGACTCTGATGAGCCATCATAATGGCGAGGCTGGCTTGTATCAACTACAAAAGGCCAGGCTGTCAACGAAGGGCCGCCTGTCAATAATCGTGGCCTGTGAAAAAGTTGGCGCGGACGCTTGCCCCGCCGAAAGTGATTGACAAGGCAGGTAAGAAGTCGTTACATTGCAACAACTTAAATTAGGACTTTTGCAAAATTACACGTTAGGCCTAACCTGCAATTTTGCAGAAGTCCTGTTAAATCATAAGCGCCCGCAGTTCAGCCGGATAGAGCAGCGGATTTCAAGAAAGGAGTCATATCATGGGGACCACTGTCATTGGATTTACCTTGCTGCTGCTGGGCGCCATCTGCGGGGGATCATTCGGACTTCCGAGCAAGTTTGTCAAGAAAGGCACGCCGTGGGAAACACTTTGGGGTCCGTTCTTTCTCTTTGTGACCATCCTCCTTCCAACTTCTATATTTCCTTTTATTGCAAAAGGGCTTTTCGCCACGTGTTCGGATGCCGGATATGGAGGCATCATAATGCCGGTCGCCTTTGGATTCCTCTGGGGACTCGGGTCGATGACACTCGGCATAAGCTTCGGGCTCATCGGCTTGTCATTGGCCTACGCGCTCAATTACGGGGCCCAGATCGCCACCGGAGGGATGGGGCCGTTCATCATTCACCATAGCGAGCAGCTTACTACCGCCCACGGCGTTACAATTATGGCGGGGGTCGCTGTCTGCATAGTCGGCGTGATCGCATGCGGCCGGGCTGCGACGTTGAAGAGCAAGAGCCAGGCCGCCGAGAGCGAAGGGCAGACGGTGCTCACGGGCGATAAGCTGACGAAGGGCTTGATAGTGGCTGTTCTTTCGGGAGTTCTTTGTGCGTGCTACGGCATCGCGCTTAGCTATGGCGCCAAGGTCACGGAGATTTCAGTGAACGAGTATGGCAATCCCGGCTGGCGCGCCGCGTTCGTAGTGACGGCCCTGATTCTCTGGGGCGGGTCGGTTTCGGCATGCGGTTACTGCGTCTATAAATTCTGCAAGAATAAGACCTGGGGCACGCTGGCTAAGCCGGGTATAGGCAACGTTCTTTTCATCGCATTGGTGATGGCCCTACTACATGATGGGGCCATATTGTTCTTGGGTGTCGGCGTGCCCAAGCTCGGGACGCAGACATTCGGTGCGGCCATCGCTTACCCGGTGTTCATGTCGTTCGCAATCATAGTCGGCAACATCAACGGCTTTCTGACAAAAGAATGGAAAGGAGCCAGCAAGCAGAGCATATACTGGATCGCCGGAGGCATAATCATCCTGATCATTGGTGTGAGCCTTCTGGCTAAAGGAAACTTCATGCAGGGCGAATATGAAAAAAGAGGACCCATACCCGTCGAGAAATCCGTCCGCGACAACTCCGCCGAGTCCGCCAACCTCGCCGACCACTCTTAATTATGGTTTCAGGACAACTCGCAGGGCTTGGCCGGACTGCATCAGCTCAAAGCCCTTGAAAACATCATCGAGCGAGAGGATGTGAGTTGCGATTCTTTCAGCCGGTATTTGACCGCTGCTTATCATTTCGACTGCGCTTCCGACATGCCCCGGCGTAGAGTCGCTGGAGCCGACAACACGTATCTCGTTGTAATGAATTTTCCTGCTGTCGAGAGATAAAGTGCTGTTGTTGGCCGGTAGAGATGCAAAAAGGCAAACGGCGCCTCGTTTTCTCACGAGATCCAGCGCCTGCTGCTGGGGCTCTTTTGCGGGAGCTGCGACAATCACAACATCTGCGCCGATTTGATCGGTGAAGTCGAGGACAGCCTTGTGCAGGTCTTGTGTATCGGGATTGATGAGCAGGTCGAAGCCGAAGTCCCGGGCCAGGTCGAGGCGAGGCTGGTTTGTCTCTGCGACTATTATTTTCTCTGCGCCGAAGTGACGAGCGACGCAGGCATTTATTATTCCCATAGGGCCCGCGCCTATGATAACTACGGTATCGCCTTGTTTGATGTTGCTATTGCCGCAGGCGTTGACCGCGCAGCTTACCGGTTCTGCAAGTGCGGCGTGTTCGGCTTTGACGTCTTCGGGCACTTTAATAACGTGGCCGTTGTTTAAGGCTCGTGAGGGGATAACGATGTATTCAGCCATTCCTCCGTTATAGGCAAAGCCCATAGGCCGCAGATCAAGGCAAAGATTGCTAAGGCCTCTGGAACAGTAAAAGCACTCTCCGCAAGAGACAGAAGTTGCCATTACAATCCTCTGGCCCGGTCGAAAGTCTTTTACCTTTTCTCCGACTATCTCAACGATTGCGGTAAACTCATGGCCCATTATCTTAGGCGCCTTGATACGCGGATTTCCGTGGAGATATGCTTTTAAGTCGGTTCCGCAGATCGCACAGGCATCGACTTCTGCGCGGATTTCGTTATCGGCGCACTGGGGTATTGGGGCCGGACCTATGCGAATGTCGCCGGGGGCGTGATATTCAATAGCTTTCATCATTTTCATCAGCAGGGGCTCCATCGAGAATGGCTTCCGTTGAAGCAGCACCAAGTCAGTGCATTTCCCGGCCGCCGGTTACGTTTATGGCTTGTCCGGTCATGTAATCGGCGCCCTTTGAGGCGAGAAAGCAGGTAACTGCTACGACGTCTTCGACCTTGGCAAGCCTTCCCAAGGGGACTTTGGTGGTAAACTTTTCAACGATCTGGTCCATCGGCATTTTCAGACTTCTTACATATCCCGAAGAGACATTGTCCCATACGCCGGTGTTCTCGGTTATTCCGGGGCAGATGCAATTGACATTTATAGAAAAGCCCGCCAGCTCATAGGCAAGCGACTGGGTCAGCCCGATTATCGCGGCCTTTGCGGCTGAGTAATGTGACATCAGTGCAGAGCCGGTCTTTCCCGATTTAGAGGAGAAGTTGATTATTTTGCCCGAGCCGTTCTCCTTCATTACGGGTACCACTTCCTTGATAAAGAGAAACGTTCCTTTGCAGTTTACGGCGAAGACCTGGTCCCACGTTCTCTCGTCGATGTCTTCGACGTTGCCCTGGGCGACGATGCCTGCAACGTTAACGAGAATGTCGATCTTGCCGCCGAACTCGCTTAATGCTGCCCGGACAACGTTTATTACCTGTTGGTGTTCCGTGACGTCAGCGGCTAATCCCTTACAGAGCCTGCCGCTGGGGTCGATCCCGCTGCAGCATTGATCGATCTTTGTCTGGTCAAGGTCGGTGATGAAAACTCTTGCGCCTTGGCGACAAAAATGCTCCGCTATAGCTTTGCCTATCGCACCGGCTGCGCCGGTAACAAGGGCCACCTTGCTTTCAAATTCCAAATCATACCTCCTTACACAAGCTGAAATAAGGCTTCTGCAAAATTGCAGGTTAGGCCTACTTAGAAAAGAAAAAATCGTTTTTTGATTTTTTCTTTTTAACAGCAATGTATTGTGCCATAAGTGGTTAGGTAATTATTGAAGAAAATCATAAAAAAGAAATTTCTTCAACAATATAGGCCTAACCTGCAGTTTTGTAGAACTCACAAGCTGAAATCCAAAGGAAAATCTCCGGGACAAATCTATTGGCTGTTCATAACAACGAAGTTATCGCTTGGTTATATAATAATGCCAAAGCCGACGTTAAGAGCTTGCTGCCGGTCTATTCAAGAGTTGGATAGACAACCTTGCCCTCAAGCTGAGCAATTCCGCCCTCTTTTTCATAGACGCCATAGAAGATTGAGCATGAATCCAGCCAGACCACGATGCGATGCATTTCCTCTTGGGGAAGTTTGACATCGTGATGCCCCTTTTGCAGCATGTTGTACAGCTTCGAGGCACGGGCGCCGAACTTGCCCGGTATGGTCCGATGACGGTGCCCGTATTGCCAGAAACTATACTCCGGCGCAAGGCTGTGATAAGAGGCATACCACTTCTGCCTGCCCTTGACGACAACCTCTCGATCCAGGCGCGGCGCCTTATCGGGATTCTTTTGATGGCAGGCGAGGCAATTCTTGTCGAGAACAGGCTGGACCAGTCGCGGATAGCTGAAAGGATTCGTGCCGTCCACGTCGGGTTTCAACTTCGAGGGCTCGCGTTTCAATGCAAGGGGCACGTGCTGCGGCGCCTCGGGGGCGCGGTGTCTGGGCTCATGGCAGCCCTGGCAGACCAGGCGCTCACCGGGCTGTACGTATGTTGCAGATCGCATCGATTGGACCGCCAGCCCCTTCTCATCCAGGGCCTGGAAAAACAGCTCTTTCCTTGCCGGGACGGTGAAATGCGCGCTGCCGTCTTCTTCCACCGGCGCCGTGCCCAGTACGTAACGGGCCAGGACCACCGAATCGCCTGCCGTCGGCTCCCTGAGACTGGTTTCGTGCGGTGGAGCGCCCGATGGCACTGACATCGGGATGATCTGATATACTCGCAGCGACTTGATTTTCATATCCTCCGGCCAGGGCGTCAGCGTATCATAGACGTTGATCAGGGCAAGCGTGGCCTCGGCGGGCTGGCCGGCGGCGAGGCGGACGGTTTTGCCGGGTATTACAGGCGGCTTGAACCTGGGACGCAGCGGCATTGGGCTCTGGCAGGCGATCTCTGGATCGTGGTATATCAGCTCCTTGTTGCCGAACACGTCAATCAGATAGACGCCATAATCTCCCCTGATGTGCCTTTGCCCCTGCCTGCCGACGCCGGAAGCCATGCCCGCGTCATAGACGCAAAGGTAATAGTTTTCGCTTAACGGCCAGGCGGTCCCATAGACCTGTGCGCCGCCCTGGGTTTCCGGGAAATCCACTTCAGGCGTAATTCGCTTGACCGGCGCCATTGCGTCGTCATCTTCGATGTGAGGATCGAATATCACGAGCGAGCCGAAGGCTTGGCCGTGGTGTGGAGCGCCGGTGGCGACGAATCTGTGCGAGGCGGGGATTGCGCGAACGTCAAGCTCCATATCGGCCCGCACCTCACGGGGGGCGAAATTGCCGTGCATGGCCCGCGCGTCACGTCCGTCGGGAGTCGTAATCCACGGGAGATGCGCGGTACAGCCGTGACGGTCCACGTAGTCCCACCGCGTATAGATAATCATGCCGTCGTGCGTGACGCTGGGATGCCATTCGTTGGTCTCGTGGGGACTCAGGCAACGGATGTCGGTGCCGTCGGGATTCGTATCGTACAATGTGTAGGTCGGGCAGACTCTGCCGCACCGAAGGTATCCGCCGCGTCGCTCCGTGATGAACGCAACGCGGCCGTTGGGCAGCCAGCAGGGATCGAAATCGTTCCAGGTGCCGTCGGTCAACTGCTCAAGGCCTGTGCCGTCAACATTGACCCTGAAGACGTGATAACATCTCTGCTCATGCCAGTGTCCTTTTGAAGGATCGGTATGGTAACGGTGAGCCGTATCACCCTTACACTCCACGTAGGCGAAGACAATTGCCTTGCCGTCGTATGACAAATCGGGAGAAAGGAACGAACCATCTCCGAGCTTTTGGCCTTTTAGGCGACCTTTTTGAACAATCGAATCAGCGAGGACATCGCGCACCTGCGGATTCGGGGCGAATGGGTCGCAGAGCACGTATAATCCGCCGCCGGGCTTGGTGTTAATGCCGTAATACTGATCGCACATGTGATTGAATCCGGACCTGTGTCGCTTGATAAAGAGAATCTTGTCGAAATCGAGCAGCGGATTCGAGAGGGCAATCTTTCGGCGAAGATTGCAGGCCTTTTTGAAAAGCTCGAATCGATCGTCGGCCTGCACAACCGGGATCTCTTTGGCAGCCGTTTGAAGCTGTTTGAGCTGCGATTCCATTGCCGCGGTCTGCGGCGCAGAAGGCATGCGCTTGATATCTTCGAGCAAAGCCGTAGTTCGCCGCAGGACCACGTCCGCAGGGTCGCGATCGGACTCAAGAATCAGGGCTTGGCGACGAAACGCCTGATCGGCAAATCTGGCTGTTCGGCTGCGTTTTTGGATGTCACGGCGCAAAGTCTCATATTGCATCTCCAGCTCGGTCCGCGGTGATTTGATGATCATGCCCGGCGACTCGACGGCCAGGAAATCAAAGCCGTCTGTAAGGATGCGCAGCTCGGCAATAGAAGTCCACGCTCTGCCGTTGACCTCTGAAAGCGCCCGCAACTTTACGTAACGGGCTGTAACGGATGCAGGCAGTTTTACGATATTTTCCGCATTCCTCTTCGCAAAGGCCCCCTTTATGGCAGGGGTTCCGAAATCTTTGGCATTGTTGCTGAGATACAATTCGAAGTCTTTGATCGTACCGTTACCACCGCCGGCTCGCGGCAGATAGCCGAAACCCGAGATATCGTAGGGTTTGCCCAGGTCAATGACGATTTCATGGGGACACGGAGGATCGCCTGCGCCGAAGAAAGTGTGCCACATGGTCTGCGGATCGTCGTCCATGGCCCGGTAGGATTCATAGCCGGAGGCTTCACTGTCTGCGAGAGTTTTGACTTTCACAACCTTGGGATTACCAAATAGAGGCGTATATGCCGGAAAGCCGGTAAGCAAAACGATTACTGATACCAATGGCATTGCCTTCATTGTTCGGCGCTCACTCTGGCGTACATTCAACATTTGATCATACAGCATCTCCCGTCGCATTCTCAGGCTATTGAAGATGCCACTGTTTAGCTGATAGTATCATACACGAAAGACACCAAAGATGCCAGGGCAAACCCGCTTGCGAACTGTACCTACCCACTTGCGAGCTGTACCTACCCGCTTG
>JAGMDR010000008.1 GCA_023128595.1 Planctomycetota bacterium
TGCGATTTCTTCCATTTTTTCGGGCGACGCAATCACGGTAACCTGCTTTAGGGTGGCGTAGGAAATGACCTTGACGGTGTCGGCCGACGTTGAGCTTCTGCCCCGGCTGCTACCATAGTAGCTTATATAAGTGTACCTGCTGGCAGAGGATGCGGATTGCTCGCCGAAAAGCTCTTCTATCATCGTCTTTATCTGGTCGGGGTCGGCATATTTGAGCGGGAAGTGCTGCGTCTCGAACATATCGGGAGGAATATCTATCTCGGCAATCATCTTTTTCACTATCTCGCGGAGGTCTTTCCTGCCGAAGATAATAACCTGTTTCGTCGTGCTCAGCGGCTCGATAAGGACGCTCGGTACGAACTGGATGCCAGGCAGGTCTCTAAATCCGTCCTCGACACTGTCCTCCACTTCTCTGGGGTCGGCATACTTGAGCTGGACTATCTCGTACTCCGACTTGACCGGCTCTTCCTTGTCAAGTTTATCGATCCACTCGGCGATTCGCTCCATATCCTCGGCCGAGGCCCTGGCAATTATCCAGCTTCGCCTGGGCTCGGGGATAAGGATCACCGGTCCCCGCGTCGTGCCAACGATAACCGAGCTGGCTGCGCCCTGCTTGGACGAGCTGGAAGGGGGCTTCTTGGACGAAGATGAAGCAGGCTGGGGGGTTGGCCGCGGGCCAAAAAATCCGCCACGAAAGCCTCCTCCGGAACTGCCTCTATCGGAGCCCCTTGTGCTCCTGCTGCTCCTGCTGGCGGTTTCACCTAAGAGAATATTGAGCATCTGGCAAATCTCAGAAGGGTCGCCGTACTGGACTTCAAAGACCCTCGTCACCATCTGCTCGGCTTCGGGGACATCAAACTGATCGATAATTCGCTCAAGGCGCATCAGATTCGAGACCGTGTCAATGACCAGGAGACTACCGGCATTCTCGTCGGCGTTGACGTGCCCGTGCTCACCGATCAAAGGCTGAATCACAGCAGCCATCTCTGTAGGGCTATAACTATCAAGCTCAAAGAACTTCTGAACTATCTGATCCTTGTTTTGAATGGTGGCAAGCGGCTGGTCTGCCGGTATTGTGGGGACGCGTCCGAGCTTTATCCCCTCAATTGGCTCGAGAAAGATCGTGTCGTCCTCTGTCGTGGCAACGATGCCTTTCATTCGCAGGGCGCTGTAAACCGTCTGGAGGGCTTTGCTTCGCGGCAGTCTCGCCGGCGCGTAGATCGTGATCTTCTGCTTCATTGCCTCATCATCCGGAATAATCACCTTGCCGGTCCAGGCCGCGAGCTTCTCAATGATCATCTTCATTTCCACGCCCTTGAGGTTCACCAATTCCATCGGCTCATTTGAGTCAGAGGGTCTATTGGGCTCATTGACGTCGGTTATTCTGCCGGGGCGCGGTCCCCTGCGCTCATCAGGCCCACCGAATCCGCCCGGGCGTCTTCCTCCCGGGCCCCTGCGCTCATCAAAGGCGGTTGGTCTTCGCGGCTCGTTGGCATCAGCTAATCCGCCGGGTTTGTTTGCGTCGGCCGGGCCTTCAGGCCCATTGACATCCACTGGTTCGTTCGGCTCAGCAACGGCGTTCGGATCAGCAAGAGCGTTCGGATCGGGCGCAGCGCGGGCCGGGCCATCAACCGGCGTGTGAAAACCCACCCACCAAACAATAGAAGCCGATGCCAGAGAAACTACAATCCAAAATACTAATTTTGACCGTTCCACTTTAATCACCTCATTTCAATTACTCATTTGCCCTGTGGCGTCAAACCCATTACAATAAGGTTTCTTGACGTTTATCTTCAATTCTCAGGCACATTCTCCTGATTTTCTCTCATCCTTGGTTCGGCTTCCCTGACTCGCCCGGCCCTTTCTCCCGGCGATATCCCAGGGGGTGCCCCCCTACCGCCCGGCTGGCGGCCGCCGAACCTTTGGCGCATTTCCTCCCTGAATTTTTCGCGATCTTCTTCCGACATATTCTCAAATCTCTTTCTCATCGCCTGTCTTTCTTCTTCAGAGAGTTCCTGTCCCTGCGGCCTTCTCCTGTCACCTCGGCGTCCTCCTGCATCGGGCCTTCCGGGCCTGTTGGCCATAAATTCTCGCCTCTCCTCGTCGGACATATTGTCCCACCTTTCGTTCATCCCGGCTCTTTCGTCCTGCCTTTGGCCTCTTTGCTCGAGTGTAAGGCCGGCGGTCCTCGGCCTGGCTCCGCCGCCGGGCAGTGCGTCTCTCTCGGTTTGTTTGGGCTCAGGCTTTGCCACCTCTTGCGGCTCATTGTTGGCGCGACGGACCCTGACCCGCTTTATACCAAGACCAACCGCAAAAGCGGCAAGAAGCACCGCAATTGCAATAATTACCGCTATGATTGTGCTTGCCTGTTTCATTCTATTCACCTCGCTTTCACTAATGTTATCGGCCGCCTCTGCCACTTCCGCCGCCGCCTGGTCGGCGTCCGCCGCCGGATCCTCGATCACCGCCGCCGGGCCCACGCATGCCGCCGCCAAATCTTCCGCGCATCTCGTCTCGAAGGCGCTCCCTTTCTTCGGGAGACATATTCTGGAATCTATCTCTCATGCCCTCAAAGCGCGCCCTCATTTGGGCTCTCTGCTCCTCGGAGAGGCTGCCGAAATCCCCACGTCCCGGACCTCCCGCAACTACGGCCATGGATGGTCCCGGGCGCCCGGAGTCACCTCTATCGGGTCGGCCCGGTCTGCCCGGTCCGGACGGGCCTGAGGCAACGGCCGCAGTAATAGGGGCGAAGACCGTCTCCTTGCCGTCCCATTCGATCCTGACCCGCGTAGGTTCAATGGCCACTACTTTGGCATCCCCCACGCTGTCCCCTGCTTTATACCATTTGCCGTTTATTAGGGCCTCATCGCCTAATATGCCCAAGACAACACTTACAGGGTTGCGCCTCGGCGGACGCGGGACAAATAGATTTCTCATCTTGAGCTCGTCCACCATTGCTTTGCCTTTGGCCAAGTGTTTTTCAACGTCGTCGTCCGACTTGCTCTGTTCAACGGCTTTTCTAACGAGGCTGCCCGCCCTGCTGGACGTGACAAAGAAATCCACCACTTTAACCAGGGTCAAAACTGCCAACAGAGCTGAGACGCCGAGCAGTGCGAACGAAACCAAATGCCCCTTTTCTTTTAGGTAATCAAGCTTCATAATATACCTTTCTTATCCAACAAACATTTACACCATCACGCTTTCACTTTGTCTGTCGTCGTTTTTTCACGTCCGCCTGCTTCACCATTTTAAGCTGTTGCTGTTCTTTCTTTCGCATACTGTTCGACAGCTTTTTAACGTATTGTTTCTGTTCTTCCAAAGCCTTCTTTCTCTCCTTCACCGATTTTGCTCTCAGTTTCTCAGACAGGGTCGCTACCGTCCGGACAAGCTGCTTTTTTTCAGCCAATGTAACGCTTGGTTTCGCCTTTGGATATTTGTGGCCGGCTGCCATCTTTTTTTGCTTTTCTCTCTCATAATTCACCGGCCCTCCTCTTGGATGTGTTGTCCTTATGCCATCGCTGCTTGCAGCACTAATGGGAGCGAAGGTTTCTTCCTTGGCGTCCCATTCGATTCTGACCCGCGTAGGCTCAATGGCCACCACTTTGGCATCACCCACGCTGTCCCCTGCTTTATACCATTTGCCGTTTATCAGGACTTCATCGCCCAATATGCCCGATACGACGCTCACAGGGTTGCGCTTCGGCTCAGGGGGCGCAAACAGGTTCTTTTTCTTGAGGCCATCAGCGATCGCTTTTGCTTCGGCCAGATGCTCGGCCACATCGTTGGGGTCCATCCTGTTCTGGGCGACCGCCTTTTTGACCAGGCTCTGCGCCCTGGCTGAGGTGACAAAGAAGCCCGCCACCTTAACCACAGTCAGAACTCCTAAAAGGACTGAAACGCCGAGCAGCACCACTGGGATAGCCTGCCTCTTGTTTTTGATATAGTCAGAATTCATACTCTATGTTGCCACCTTTCCAAACGCTCCTTTCGGCCTCGGGCGTCTGCCTACCTAATAAGCACCGCGGTTGAGACCGTCAAATTCAGGGCCACCTCCTGCGGCTTGCTCTTGTCGCATTTGATTTTGAACTCCTCTACGCCAACCAGGTAGGGGTTCTCATTGAGTCTGGCCAACAAGTCCAAGGCCTGTGTGAATTTGCATTTTGCGGTGCACTGCACATTCAACAACCTGTAGCCCTTCTGGAGCGTTTTTCCGGTGGGCACAACTTTCAATGGCTGACTTTTTATTCCGGCCTTCTTTAACTGCTCGTTAAACTTATTTCTGAACAGCACCTTTTGCGTTTCTTCCTTCTCGGGCATCTCAAAAACGGGCACAATTGACATCCAGCCGGCCTGCTTGGCCTTGGCCACGTCGATAACATCCAATTCAGCCTCTTTCCGGCGAATCTCTTGTCTGACTTTCGACCAGTGCTCAAGCCACGTACTCCCAAAGATAAATACCAAAATGACAGCAGCACAGATACCGCCGAACTTTAGCACCCGTATATCTTTTTCACTCAATTTTTGCATTGCAGTCTCGCCAATCTATCTTGATGTTCGCGCTTTCTTTTCGTTGAAATTCTTGTACTTGAAGGTTATGGTAAACCTGATTTTCTTGCTCTTGGCATCCATAGAGGGGTTTTGAATCTTGGCATCGCTAATGTACTTGTTGTCGTTGAGGGTCTCTTCAAACTTGTAAAGCTGGTCGTTTCCCGGCGCTTCTCCGGTGATGCTTGCCGCCGTACCCTTCTTAAAGTGCACACCGTCGAGCTTTATGCTCCCCTGCCCACTTTCATTTACGATCTCTATGATCTGCAGGATGTCCGGTCTTTCTGCGGCAATCGTCTTTCTGAGGCTTTGCCGGTCCATAAGCTCCTTCATATCGCTATCGGAAAGAGCGGCCTTGAGGCGCTTGTCCATCGCACCGGGCATAGCCATATCCGCGGCGTAGGAAACCAGAGCCAGCACCACCAGCATTACCACCGCAATTGCCGCGGCGGCCTTCGGCGTATACAGCCAAGGCTTTTTCTCCTGCTCTTTGAGCGGGTTGTACAAGTGCTCGAATATATTGAGCTCATCGGCTCGCGGTTCAAGCGCCACCAGCCCGATGCCTATCGGCACTCGATACTCGTAGATGCCCTCAGCGTCAAGCTCGCTGTTCGCAGTCAATTCCGCAACTTGCGGCAGAACGGCTCTCGCATTCAATCCGGCCGATTCAAGGGCCGTAACCATCCCCTGTATTGCATCGGAGCCATCTGAAAGCACAACAAGCGGCAGCTCGGCCGGGTCGGCATAGCCGAACAAATCCAACACGCTCTTCATGTCCCGGACAAATCTTCCGGTGGCCTCGGTTTGCCCGGCCGCCTGTGCCGCTCCGGAGAAATCATCTGTTCCCATATCCAGAACGACGGCATTGCTCAATCGGCCGTCTTCGGCCAGGCACACGTGCGAATTTCTCGCTGCGGCGCTGACAATCACAGCGACCCCTTGGTCTCCGCGAAAGAACGTCTGCCAGGCCTTTACTATTCCCTCGCAGTCCAACATTATTCTTGCCGGAGTGACGGCTCGGACATTTTCGACAAAGTCCCGCAGAATTTCCTTTCTCGCCGCAGCCATTGTAACGGCCATTTGCCCGTTTCTCGTCTGCCCGGCGCGCCAAGCGATCTCCATTTGCTCAGCGGGCAGCGGCAGGCGACTTTCAGCCTGGAGTTTGACTATGGATTCAGTCTCTGTTTCCGTGCCTGCAGGTACGTCGAGGCAGTAAAAGACTACACCTGCCGATCCGAATCCGGCAACAACTTCCCTATGTCCGTCACCCTCTGCCTGCTCAATATTCCCGGGCGCCAGCCCGCATTCGGCGGCGAACTGCGGCCAATTCTCATCGCTGTCTTCGCTGGTCTTCGCCCAGAGGACTTCAAGGGCTGCGGCCTGTCTTCGAAGCTCAACGGCCTTGAGCCTGCTGTCGGCTTGTGCTATCGCAATGACAGACTGCCGTTTCACTGTATCAATAACGTTATCACTCATCACTTGTTTGCTCCCTGATACCAGTAGAGTATCTCATAAGGCGTGGAACTTCTGTCCACCACGGTTTCGGTCTGCACGGTCAATCCGTCACCTCGGGCTCTGTCGGCGGTTGCAAAACAGCGAATGGTATAGACGTCGGACCGGGTGGTAATCAAGGCGGCAATGTTTTTGAAAGTATCCACGCTTACCCCCCCAAACTGCATTATCTCGGCGATGCTTTCCATCCCGTATAACTGCTCTTCTCTGTACCCGACTATTTCCTCGGCAAGCTGCGTAGCGGAGTCGCCGCCGCCCAACAAAGCCGCCAGGACAAACTCCGAGGCCGTATTAATATTTACCTTTCCCTCTGTTTTGTTGTTGTTACTAACCGTTATTCTGTCTGCTATCTCGGCAAACGTCTGCAAATCTATGGGTACGGAGGCATTGGGATTGCCGGACGAGCCGCCTCCCGGCTCTTCAGGACTGTTCCTGTTTATCAAATCAGCAATACTATTATGATTTCGGTTCTCGACAATCCATCTGGCATGAGACGCATTTATCTCCAGGGAGCTTTGCAACTGTCTCTCATTGCCCTGATTTATATTGATTCTCGCGCTGCCCTCGGCATCTGTGTTGTTATCGTAGGAGTAGCACGTCAGGTAGGCGAACCATCCGAGATCCAGTTCATCGTCTCCGTCATCTGCCGGGGGACTTTCGTCACCGTCTCTCTCGTTGTACTCCAGGATCCCGTTGAAGTTAGTGTCCTCCCCGTAAAACAGCTCTTCCGTGACGCCCCTGACCAGCAAAAGCTCACGCAGGGTCCTGAAAGGCCCGTTGCGAATTCTGTAACCGTATGTCAGAGTCTCATAGTACTCGCCCTCAACTCCCAGGCCGCTGACGGAATCGTTGTTGTCACGCCAGTCGATTATCGCATCGGCAACATCTTCGAGCATATTGGGCAGCTCGAGCAACTGGTTCTTGGTTGCCGTGTTGATATTGAGTTTACTCGCTTCATCAATAACGTGAACGGTGAACCGGCATCGCTCGAGGGCAATATCGTTGAAGTCTCCGTCGTTATCGCTCCAGAGATCGGTCAGGCTGTCACTTTCCTTAGTGTCCTCGTTGAGAATTGCAACAGCTTTCTCCACGCCCGCGCGGCTGGCCCACCTGCAGCGGAGCTCTTCGGTGCCGAGAGCGCGGACCTTAAAGTCAAGCCGGCTGTTCTGCGAGACAACTGCCACGATGGCTATAAGGATGACTTTAAGCCACAGCACAGCTACAAGAACAAGCCCTACTTTACTACTGTATTTCTTCATTCTCTTCACCAGTTTCATGTTTTCCGAGGCGGCGCGGTCGATATTACCGGTGGCACCGGCTGCTTAGCCGCTTTCTTCTTCGCCTTCCTCCTCCTCTTCATCAAGCATAGTGCCGACGGACCTGACCAAATTCACGTAAAGTGTCTCCATAACCGCACGGCCCGGACCGGTTTGTCTGGCGACTATGTTTAGCTCGACGAGCAGGGGCAGAGTTTGCATCTCTTCCGGCCACTCATACGACCATTCCTCGCCGTCAAAGTATCTGGCCTCGAAGACCTCGATATCTTCAGCGATTACGGTCAGGATTCCGCCCGGCTCGACATCGTCGTTGGGATTGGGCCAGAGTCGTCTCATCAGCACTGATCTTTCTTCATCTACCATAAGGAAATATTCAACCTCGTACACATCGCCTTCCGGCTCCAGCGCCCTGGCCTTTGTCCTGTTAACGGTATAAAAAACGAGATAACTACTGGTGGCCATCCCGGAGTCATCTGCTATTGCGATGAATTTTGTGTCTTTTGTGTTGCTCGGGCGATACATATTGACGAGATCGCGCCTGATAGTCTTCGCGGCAAATCTGACCTCAGCGGCGGTGTTGATATTAGCCTCGACCATCTTGGCGCCGGCAATTACGGCCTTTAAGGCGCCGACCGCCACCAAGGCAATAAATGTCCCTATGGTCGTAGCCACCACAACTTCGACTAAGGTAAATCCGGTTTTTTTCAAATACGTCTTCTTCAAATCACTTCTACCCCGGACCGCCGCCGCCGGCTCCGGCGCCAGATTCATCGGCGCTATCAGTCTCAGTTTCAACGTAGGCGCTCTCGCCGTCGAACATCGTATCTACCACAAGGTTATACGGATGATTGCGGTCAAGCCAACTGACCGTTATTGTTACCAGGTATAGACTATCGATCTCCTGGTATTCAGTTTCAACTTCCCAATGATAACCGGGCTCAAGCTCTGTGACGTCGCCATCCAGCGTTCCGATGTCAATGAAATCATCGATACCGATAAAGTCAATCAAGCCAAGCTGTTTCTCGATTAACGATGCGGCCGTCTCGTACTGCCTGTTTAGCCTTGTCGTGCTTAGACACTTCGTACTGGTCGCCACGATGACCAGGACGGTTGCCGAAAGGATGACGCTGGCGACAATCGTCTCAACCAGACTAAAACCTCTGTTGTTGGTCGTTGGCCGGGTCATCATTATTCCGCGTCCAAATCAATAGTTCCAATTTCTGCGTCTTCAAGCTCGCCAAAATGTATCTTCGCCTTGCCCGTCGCTGCGCTGATACTGATGGTGTAATGGGTTCTGCCGTCGCCTATCTGAATCACGACGGTCTGGGCGGTGCCGTCCGGCGAAAAGACGATTGCCTGCTTCTCTTCGTCGCCGGTCTCTTCGGCGCCGGTCGGCATAATTTGAATATCCTCGAACCTTATGGTGCCTTCAAATTGGACGGGCTTGCAATAATAATCCTTCACTACTGTCTGCTCGACCTGCTCGGTGGCCTCATTCCATTCGAGGGTAGTCAGGCAAAAGCCGCCGTTTTCTTCATCCAGTTGTATTTCGTATTGCCTCTGTTTCTCAATCGCCATAATCCGCCCGTACTTGGCGGTAAGCAGGAAGTTCCGCGCAACTTTCTCGACCTGCAATCTTCTGAATGTCCCGGAGTACAACCCTATACCGGCGCTGCCGGCAACGGCAATGATGGCCACGACTACGAGCAGCTCGATAAGCGTAAAGCCATATCTGCGGCGCAGGGCACAGGGGACTTCCACCATTATGTCCGGCCTTGTCTTTTGCATGGTTTCCAATTACTCTAATCGTTGACTACATCTTCATTAGGACCTTCGCCGCCGTCCTCCCCGTCGGCTCCCAAGCTTACCAAATCGTAGCTTCCCGGATTAATCTCGCCCTCGGCGATATAGACTATCGGGTTCTCCCAGGGGTCAAGCAGGAGGCTCCTCTTGAGGTAAGGCCCGTTCCATTTTCCTTCAAGGTCGTCAGGCATCACAAGCAGCACTTCAAGCCCCTCGGAGTCATCGGGATATCGGCCACAATCAATAGCAAATCTCTCAAGAGCGTCCTCGACAAGCGCCAACCTGGGCCTTGCCAGGTCCATCCTGGACTTGCCTATGTACTGGAAGAATTTCGGCGCCGCAAATGCAGCAAGCATCGATAAGATCACAATGACCACGAGCAATTCGACGAGCGTAAATGCCTTTCTTCTGTGCTTCTTGCACTTCATTTGGCCACCTTTCCTGATAAAAGCTCAATACTCACGACTCTTTTCGGGCACCAATTCGGCGTGAGCCTAAGACCCAATTGGTGCGGGACATACTTTGCTATTGCGTTTTTTTCACTTTTGCCCTTGAAGTTCGCTAAAGCCCCCCTGCGCCGAGCTGCATTACGAGTATTGGCAGCAAGGTCGCCACTATTATAAAACCTATCACCACAGCCAGCAGCAGTATTAACAGGGCCGGGAAAATGGCCATGAACCTGCTTATGGCCGAGTCCGCCTCTGTGTCGAAAGTCTCGGCGGCGTTGAGCAGCAATTCATCGAGCTTGCCAGTCTGCTCACCGATGGAGGTAATCTGCACGAGCAGGGGCGGGAAATATCCCGACTCGCTCAAAGGCTCGGCCAGCGACTCACCATGTTTGACCTTCTCAGCGACGGCATCGATTTCTCTGCCCAATAATTCATTACCAAGCGTATCACGCACAACACCAAGGGCCTCCAGGATAGTAACGCCGCCTTTGGTCAGTGCTCCGAGTGTCCTTGCGAACCTCCCGACCGCTATAGTGCGCAAAACCGAACCGAGGATGGGTATCCGAAGCTTGAAGGTGTCCCATTCGAGTCTGCCCCTGGTTTTTGTCCATTTTATCAGGTGATAGAATCCGGCGACAATCAGAACAAGGGCAAACCAGCCGTAAACCTTTGTAAACAAGACCGTTAAAAAGGTACTTAAGCCCATCAACAACCTTGTCGGCCAGGGCAGTGCAGGCATGTCGGCGCCTAACGTTTCTATTATGTTCGGCAATATCAACGTTAATATAATAACTACCGAGACCAAGCCGAGGCCCAGAACAAAAATAGGATAGGCCGAGGCATTTTTCATATTCGTCTTTATCTTTTCATCTCTGGTCAGAATGCCCGCCAACTGAGCGGTGGTTTCGTCGAGGATTCCACCGGTTTCTCCGACCCTTATCATTGAGAGATACAGCGGGCTGAAGACCTCTTCATGTTCGGCCATAGCGTCCGAAAGCGACTGGCCCGAGCGAACCGCCTGGACGAGGTCGCTGAGCATTTCCCTCATTCCGATCTTGTGCTGCTGTTCGAGAATAAGCTCAAGGCCGTTGAGCATCGGCAGGCCCGCCCGCAAGGCAGTGCTCAACTGGGTGGTCATAGCCAGAACATCCTTGGTGCTGACTTTTCGCGAGCCGAATTTCAAGAATCTGTCCACATTCAGTGTGGCCTTTTGGTCCTCTTCGACTGCCGGCGTTCTGGCCTTTTCGGCCAGATCCGTTACGAAATGGCCTTTGTCGGTCAATGCCACAACCGCACTTCTGCGGTCAGCCGCCTCTATTGTGCCTGTGACGTGCCCGCCGCCTTTGTCAACCGCCTTATACGTAAAGTGCCCCAAAATTCAATCCCACATAAGAAACTAAAAACTTCATGCTACAAAAAGGAAACGGTGAATCAAAGTTCAAAACTCTCGACTTTCGCGCCATCGTTACACGTTTATCGCCTTCGATTGTTCTTCTATTACTCTTCCTCAGTGATAGTCTTCGCGACCCTGAAGACCTCCTCTGGCGTCGTGATGCCATCGAACACTTTCCCGATACCATCGTGCACCATGCTCACGTGATCCGCCGGCGCCGCCTTTATGATGGCCTCGGTGGTCGGCTTTGCTGCAATAAGCTCCCGGAGCGTGCCGGTTATTCTAAGCAGCTCGAATATGCCAACCCTGCCGCTCATGCCGGTCTGGCCGCACTCATTACAACCGGCGCCATGATAAAAGTTCGTACCGCCCTTAATATCTATGGAGCCATTGAGGTTCCTGATCAGATTCTCGTCCGGCTTGTATAGCTCCTTGCACTGCGGACAAATGGTGCGGACGAGCCTCTGCGCCATTACAGCTTCGAGCGAGCTGGCCAAGAGAAACGGCTCGACACCCATATCAATCAACCTTGTAATGGCCCCCGGTGCGTCGTTCGTATGCAGCGTGGAGAAGACAAGGTGCCCGGTCAACGCAGCGCGAATGGCTATATTGGCGGTCTCCCGGTCGCGGATTTCTCCGACCATTACGATGTCCGGGTCGTGCCGCAGGATATGCCGTAAACCCGTGGCAAAGGTCAGGCCTCTCTTGGGATTCACCGGCATCTGGTTGATACCGTCGAGCTGATATTCGACAGGGTCCTCAATCGTTATCATTTTCACGGCGGGCGAATATATCTGATTCAATGCCGCGTAAAGCGTTGTTGTCTTGCCACAGCCTGTCGGCCCGGTCACAAGAACAAGGCCGTGGGTTTTCCCAAGGCATTTGCCAAAGCCCTTCAGCGACGTCGGGTTCATCCCCAAATCAGCGAGGTCTATCATTGACGCGGTTCTGTCTAAGAGCCTGAGCTCGACAGATTCGCCGAACACGGTCGGAATAGTGGAGACACGAATATCGACCCTGCCATTTTTGCCCGTAAACTCGATATGGCCGTCCTGCGGGACAAATCGCTCGGCAATATTCAGATCGGCCATAATCTTGATTCGAGAAATGATAGCCGCCTGGAGCCGCCTCGAAGAGGGTGTCTTTTCGATAAGCATGCCGTCAATTCTGTACTTAATCTTGACTTCGTGCTCAAACGGCTCGATGTGAATATCACTTGCGCGGGCGTCGATCGCCTCCAGGATTATCAGATTTACAAGGTTGACCAATGACGGCTCGCGCGCCAGCTCGTGCAGCTTCGCAGGCGAGTAATCCCCATTCTCAAGCTCATCATCGGCCGCCCGCTGGTCAGCGGGGACAAGGTTGTCGAGCATTCTTGCCACATTGCTGCCGTAAAAGCGCATTATGGCGTGCTCCATCTCCGTGGGGTCGGCGTAGTAACGTTCCACAGAGTACCCCGTTACCAGCCGTAAATCCTCGATAACCTGCGGCTGGAAGGGGTCGGTCATTGCGACAGACAGGCTGCTGTTTTCGCGGCGTAACGGCAGAATATTGTACTTGCTGACCAGATCCGCAGGTACAAGGCCGATGATATCACTACTCACAGAAAGTTCGCTGAGATCGACCCTCTCAATTCCGACCTGCAGCGCAAGTGCTTCATTTAACTGGGCTTGCGTTATGTAACCCAGGTCGAGCAGGATTTGGCCCAACTGTCGATGCTTTATTGTCTGCTCCGCGAGGGCCGTCTGGAGGCCGGATTCATCCAAATACGACCTCTCACAAAGCAATTGGCCCAGCTTCTTCTTCCTGTTGCTGTTCGCCTCGGAGTTCGCTGCCATCTAACTACCTCAAAAAACCACGTCTGCCTAAACCTTTAAGTATAAATAATTCCGGAACTTATGTCAAGGCCGTACCACACGAGTCATACAAACGACACACAACTCGACCACAGAACCCACAACCTCAATGATGCCCTATCGAGGTGCTGGAAGACACCAGAATCCTTGTATAAATAACTCGCCTGCATCCTTTCAAGAAACTCCGTAAACCCTGTAACCAGCCTATCTTACGCCAATCATAAAGAACGACTCCGCTTAGCCCGCGCGATTTGCCGGTTAAGCAACGCCCATAACTACCATATCAGACGCTTGGGAACGATATTTTGTTACAAAAAAATGGTTTTTTTGCCAGAAAACGAAGAATCATCGCAGAGTTAAACCATGTCCTACTGCCTTTAAGCACCCACTACTGCTCCGTGACAGTCCCATTGACGGACCTCATTGCAAGCGAAGCCCTCTGGGGGCCTCGGCCTTTCAGACCTCGCAACGACGACGTATCAAATCATATACAACAGAGCACCGGTGGCGCCTTCTAACAGAATGGTGTACGCGCAGCCCGATAGGTTACACTTAATGTGGCATTTTACCCTGATGCAAGCCGAGTTAATCCAGAGAAGCAGGGTAAACTGGGTAAGGAGATCGAGAATCGCGCCATCCGTGTGTGGGAGCGGCCATAGCCAACGAAAGGAAAGCCACGTCAGAGGGGAGGTGAAGAATTTCTGTAACCGCTCAGGGGGTATAAACTGAGTTTCTGTGTCATTGCAAGGCCCCCTGGGGGCCGTGGCAATGTCAAACGCTCGAAAATCGAGATTGCGGAGCTTGTTGCGAGCGCAGCGAAGCAATCCCAGACTTCGAGATTGCTTCGTCGCTTTGCTCCTCCTAAGAAAATAGGCGGTTCTTGCAGTGTAAGGGCTGAGATTGCCGCAGTCGCTGCGCT
>JAGMDR010000080.1 GCA_023128595.1 Planctomycetota bacterium
CTGGCCAACAAACTCAACCAGCCACCCGGCCGGAACGCGAGAAGTGTGCCCGAAAAAGCCCGACAACTCCACCAGATCGAACCCTAAAAAACCTCGCTTGTTTTGGGACTAGATTTATTACTATATTTATCTTTGTGGGAGGAGACCTTAAAATGGGGGGTATTATGAAACGCAACACACTCAACTTCTATATTGATTTGACATCATTTCTTGTGCTGTTTGCTCTGCTGGTAACGGGGCTGCTGATTCACTATGTATTACCACCTTGCGGCAATTGTGACGGCAGTGGTCGTGGCGCAAGCGGAGAGCTGACCCTGTGGGGACTTGGGCGGCATGACATTGGCAGAGTTCATTTCTATCTTGCTCTGACCACAGTGGCACTTGTTCTGTTGCATATCTGTCTTCACTGGTCCTGGGTTTGTGCTACGTGCTGTAATCTGCTGGGTTTGAAGGGTATTGGGCCTGAGCGGCAGCAGAGGTATGGTATATTGCTCTTGCTGATACTTATGATAGCAACGATTGGCTTGTTGTATTGGGCCAAGACACAAGTTCAGTAGAGATTTGCAGAGAACTCGTAGCATGGCAAGCAAAAAGCGAGATGGCCAAGAATACCTGTTCGATTTCAACAATGATGCTGAGCCGGTACTTATCAGTGCATGTTTACTTGGTATAAAGGTCCTCCGTGTTCAGTAACTGCAGATAGCGGATTGCATCGAATAGACTCAGTAGTATAATAAGCGCACATAAAACGCTGGGATGTGAGCAATGACTTGAGCTGAATCTCGGTTGTGGGAGGTTGTATCGAATGAATGCAAGGCGAATAGTTGGCTTTGTGGCTTGCGTTGTGGTTGCGGTCTCGGGGGTTTTGGCCGAGGAGCAGGTGAGCGGGCTTGCCGTGCGGCATCGCCGGGGGCAGACGTTCATTACGTGGAAGGAAGTAGATCCGCCCGAAGTCGAGGATGGCATTGACTGTGCGACTCTCAAGAGCGTGCTTAAAGAGCTGGATAGTGATTGCAAGGTCCGCTACCGAATCTACCGCAGCGACAAGCCGATCGGTTCGGTTGAGGTGATGACCCCTATCGCGGAGGTCAAGCCTATGACTTGCTGGAACAGCGACTATTATGGCGTCAGTCCCAAGAGAGGCGAGCCGGCGTTTCGGTATGTGCTCGTCGATGGTGCAGAGCCTTTATCGCACGGCACCGGAATATACGTTCACAATCCGAACCTTCCGGGTAAAGCGGCAAAGGGCCCCTGGCGGGGAGGTTCCGAGGCCATCGAGAGCTACTATGCGGTTACATTGTCGCAGGACGGCAGGGAAAACAAGTCAATTGGTACCGGTAACGCCACCGGGCGGCCGGTCCGGGAGACTGAGGGACAGGGGCTGCCGGTGCTCCAGCGAATTGTCAGGCCCAAGGAATTTGCGTATATCAAGAATCCTGATCTGCACTATTATGTGCGGTGGGAAGCGCCGCCCAACGCCTCGATCGAGAATAAGGCAATCGATTATTTAGTGGCGGTTCCGCCTGAGATTGAGAAGAGGCCGACGCCGGTCGGGCTGCACCTGCATTGCTGGGGCGGCAGTCTAAACGGAGGCTATGGCTGGTGGTACAGTTACGGCAAGCTCGGCACCACATATTTGATCTCGTCCAATCAGGTTCCGTACGATTGGTGGACGGGATACCACGAGCTTTATTATTCGGGACCCCCCTTGGCGGAGAATTGGAAAAAAGGTGTCGTCCGGCCTTACACAACGACGCGAATGCTGTCCTTTTTGGATTGGGCGGCTGAGAAGTATGATCTCGATCTCAAGCGCGTCTTTACGGCGGGCTCGTCTATGGGCGGCAGCGGTGCCCCGATGTTCGCGATTCGCCATTCGGACAGGATAGCGTGGTCGATCGGCTGGGTCGGCGTCCACGACCCCGGCAATACGCCTGGCTTTATTGGCTCCTACGAAAGGGTCTTTGGAAAGAAGGACTGGGGCATCAAATATGAGGCCCCTGGCGGGGACGGCACGCCGGTGTTCGAGTACTTCAAGGATGCTGCGTATCTGCGGCGATACCCGAAGAAGGAAATCGGATTCATCACGTGGTCCAACGGCAAGAACGATGGGGGGATAGGCTGGCCGCAGGCGTTGGAGTTCTATCGTGCGATGCAGGAGACCCGTCGGCCGCATATTTTCGTCTGGGGACTGGGCGGGCACGGTCAACGCGCTGCAATGCCGGCCGAAGGTGGCGAGCGAATTATGCCTTTGGATATCAGGCTCGATCAGAGTCTGCCCGCTTTCACGAGTTGTTCTCTCGATGACGATCCGGGCACGGGCGGAAAGCTCAAGACGCCGAAAGAAGTTGTCTTCGGCAAGGAGAAAAAGAAAGATAACTACGACGGCGATTCTTCCGGCCAAATAAATCTCTATCTCTTCTGGGATACCGAGAACGTCGTTGATGAGCCGGACAGATGGGAGATGACTGTGGCACTGACCGCAAAGGCGCCCGAGGAAGACTGCACCGTCGATATTACGCCGCGTCGGCTCACAGCTTTGCAGCCGGCGCCAAGGCAGAAATTCCGGTGGCGGAACGTATCGGACGGAAAGCAAATTCAGGCAGGCCAGGTGGCGGCAGACGAGTGGGGACTGATAACACTGCCGAAGGTAATCGTCTCGAAAATGCAGAACCGAATTGTGATTTTCAAATGAGCGTACATCCGGGATATGGAGGCTGGCTAAGTGGAGAAAGACAAGCGGCGAAGACCGCAGATGATAATGAATGAAAGGAAGTAAGTGCTTACAACCTTAAAAGAAGTCCTTGCCGATGCGAGAAACAACGGGTACGCGGTGCCTGCTTTTGACTGTGTTGAAGACGTGATGGTAAGGGCGATTCTGGAGACCTGCGAGGCGATGCGGTCTCCGGTTGTTCTTATGTGCCTTGTCGGGGCGGACCTTGACGGCAACGGCTGGGCTTATGTGCCTGGTCTGATAAAGGCGGTTGGCGATTTTCACGATATTCCGGTGGTCCTGCACCTCGACCACGCGACGGAATTGGATTCTATTAAAACAGCGGTCGATTGCGGTTTTACTTCTGTGATGATCGACGGGTCGATGCTGCCCTTTGATAAAAACGTCGAGATTACCAAGGCCACCGCCGAGATGGCGCATCCAAAGGGTATCAGCGTTGAAGGCGAATTGGGATGGGTGGGCGGTTTTGATTTGCAGGCAAGAAACACCGGCCAACCCGTTCTGACCGAGGCGAAGGAGGTGGAGAAGTTTGTCTCGATGACCGGGGTCAATGCCCTTGCCGTGTCCGTCGGCACGTCTCATGGCGTTTATGAATCTCTGCCAAATCTGGATATCGAGAGACTAAAGCAGTTGAACGAAGCGAGCTCAGTACCTCTGGTTCTTCACGGGGGGTCGGGCACGCCGGACAATCAGATTCAGCAAGCCGTTCGCAACGGGATATGCAAGCTGAATATCTATGCCGATTGCAGGGCCGCGATGGCGAAGGGCCTGAAGATTTCGGCTGACTCTCAGACAAGGCCGGACCCGCCGGCCCAACAGCTTTTCGGTCCAATCAAGAACGAAATAGCGAAAGTAGTCAAACACAAAATCGCCCTGTTGCTCTCGGCGGGCAGGGTGTGAGACTCAAGGGGAAAACCCGGATGAAATTACTGGCAATCAGCGACACATATATTCCGCCCGGTTTTATGCGGGACGGTCTGGCCCAATTGCGCGACATCGGCATTGATATCGACGTCAGAAGCTGGGAGCATAAGACTTTGATTGATTTACAGGAAGACAATCTTGCCATTGAGGCCGGCGGTCCGGGTGCGGTCAGGCTCTCGGATGAAATCACCCAAGGCCTTGAAGGGTTTGGTATTGTCGTTGTTCAGTTTGCACCGATAAGCAGATCGTTCATTGAAAAAGCCAAGAATCTCAGGCTAATCAGCGTCCTGCGGGGGGGCGCTGAAAATATTGCCGTCGAGTTTGCCACCCAAAGGGGCATATCCGTGATGAATACGCCCGGTAGAAACGCACGGGCCGTGGCCGAGTGTACGATGGGCATGATCTTGGCTGAGATCAGAAACATCGCGCGTTCTCACGCACAGCTTAAAAGCAATCGCTGGCAAAGGTCATTTCCGAACAGCGGTGCTATCCCGGAGCTTTGCAGCAAGACGGTGGGCCTGGTTGGTTACGGCGCTGTTGGCCGACTGGTCTGCGGCTATTTGCAAGCCTTTGGGAGCAATGTTATTGCCTATGATCCGTATTTCAAAGGCGACTCCGCTCCTGCAAAACTGGTGACACTCGAGACGCTGATGAGGACGTCCGACGTTGTATCGATACACGCGAGACTTACGGCCGAAAGCTACCATCTGATCGGCGAGAAGGAGCTGGCCCTGATGAAGCCGAATGCCGTATTGGTGAATACCGCTCGCAGCGGGCTGGTGGATGAGCAGGCCCTGATAGAATTCCTGCGTGCCGCCAGGATCACCGGTGCGGCGTTGGATGTTTTCGACGAAGAGCCGCTGCCGGCGGACCATCCGTTTATCCAGCTCGAAAACGTAACTATCACGGCCCATTTGGCAGGGAGCACGATAGATGCTTTCAAGAACAGTGTCGCCCTGATGGCCGGGCATATAAGAAACGCCGTCAATAAGTGCGATGATATACCGGTCATTAACAATATCCGGCCCTGCCTGGAAATGGGGTGACAATGGTTGCCGTCTTCGTAAAATCTTGTTAACAAATGCAGTTATGATGGGTATGAGTTTTGCAAAATTGCAGGTTAGGCCTATATTGTTGAAGAAAATCTTCTTTATGATTTTCTTCAATAATTACCTGAGTCCGTATGGCATAATACATTGCTGTTAAAAAGAAAAAATCAAAAAACGATTTTTTCTTTTCTAAGTAGGCCTAACCTGCAATTTTGCAGAAGCCTTAGGATGGATAAGAACAGAAAATATCGCGTCTTTATCAGCGCAGCCGAGCCTAGCGCCGACGCCCACTGTGCGAATTTGATAAGCGCTTTTAGCAAAAGCGGTTACGACAATATCGAGATCGTCGGTGTGGGCGGCCCGAAGATGGCTGAGGCCGGCTGCAAACTGCTGCAAGCTACCGTCGGCAAAGCAGCAATGCTTTATAACGCATTTACTCAGGTCCGCTACTATTACAAGCTGCTCAAGCGTATAAAGCGTTATTTCAAAGACAATAAGGTCGATTTGGTTGTCGTCTGCGACTCGCCCGCCTTCAACTGGCACGTTGCGAAATGTGCCAAAAAGGCCGGCATTAAAACCCTTTTTTACGTCGCCCCGCAGCTTTGGGCCTGGGCCGGCTGGCGAATCCGCAAGCTGCGAAAAAGGTGCGACAAGCTCTGCTGCCTGCTGCCCTTCGAGGAGGATTGGTTCAGCAAAAGAGGCATTGACGTGGATTTCGTCGGCAATCCGATGCTGGATGCGATGGAGATCGAATGGGGCCGGCGAAAACAATATGCCGATTTCGATCGGAATAAGGTCCGTCTGGCCCTTATGCCCGGCTCGCGCCAAGCCGAGCTAAAGGCACTCTGGCGTCCGATGCAGGAGATCGCCCTGCGGATCAAGGGCAAGTATCCCGGTGCGACGTTTGTAACCGTGGCGGTGGATGCCAGGCGGCAAAAGGCACTCGATGAGAAAAAGATCCCCGGCTTTGAATGTGACTATACGATAGGCTCGGTGAGTGAAACGGCCGATGCAGTCGATTTTGCAATCGTAGCGAGCGGCAGCGCGACTTTGCAGGTCGCCGCGGTGGGCTGCCCGATGGTGGTGATGTACCAATCCAGCAGAATTCTCTGGTATCTGGTGGGCTGGTGGGTGATAAAGACAAAGTATCTGTCTCTGGTCAATATTCTGGCCGAGAGGGAGCTGGTGCCGGAATTCATGCCGTACTTTACCTCGATAGAACCCATTGCAGAAAGCATCGAGCGGCTTTTGGCCGACAGAGACAAGCTCGCTGAAATCAGCGGCGCCCTGACGGAGCTGACCAAGCCGTTAGGAGAGAAAAAGGCCGGCCAAGAGGTCGCACGGGTAGTCGTCGAGATGCTCGCATGACGATCCGGCCTCCTGGCCTTCGCGGAAACTTGCCCTCAGTAAAGGAAGAGACCTGGTGAACGAACATACGAAGACCCGAAAATTCGACGCCACGGCGACTTTGGCGTGCCTTGGTGCTTTATGCTTTTGGGCGATGGGGCCCAACTTCATAAAGTATCTTACGGGATACCTGGATGCGTGGACGCAGAACCTGCTGCGGTATTTTGTGGCTTGTCTGTTCTGGCTGCCGTTCCTCGCTCTTTCGGTTCGGCGAAAACGGTTCGATAAGAGGACCTGGCGACGGGCGATTCTGCCGGCGGCGGCAAATATCGTTATGCAGAGTTTGTGGGCGGCGGCGTTTTATTACATAGACCCTGCCTTTATGGTGCTGCTAACGAAAACGACCATCATCTGGATAGCGGGGTTCTCGCTGGTATTCTTTCCGGAGGAAAGAACGCTGGCCAAGAGCAAACGGTTCTGGCTGGGATTAGGGCTTTGTGTTGTCGGTGTCGTCGGGGTGTTGTACTTCAAGGAGGATTTTGCAGCGAAAGGGACTATGGCGGGCGTGGTTATTGGGCTTGCTGCGGCGTTTATGTGGGGGGTATATACGGTTACGGTGCGGATGGCGTTTCGAGATATCGATTCGCGCAGCGGCTTTTCCGTGATAAGCATTTACACGGTAGTGGGGCTGGCGGGGTTTGCACTGGCGTTCGGGAAGCTGGGCGATTGCTTGAATATGGGCGTAAAGCCGTGGGCGGTTGTCGTCGGTTCGGCGGTGATGTGTATCGCCTTGGCGCACGTTCTGTACTACGCTGCGATGCGGCGTATCGGCGCGACTATACCGGCCCTTGTGATACTGGCGCAGCCTTTTGCCGTTCTTGCGATTTCATACGTTGTTTTCGGAGAGTCGCTCAACGTGCTTCAACTGGTCTTCGGGGCGGCTCTCCTGGTCGGGGCGGGGCTTGCTGTCTGGGCGCAGCAGCACCTGAACACAGCGCGTAACTCGTAGGAGCCGCTAAGACACTAAGGGATACTCAACCGCAGATACCCCCTTTCGCAGGCACAATCTTCACAGATTAAGAGGCTCTAACAAAAGCTGACCTCAAAATAGAGACACGCCCAAACAGAGTTTGAGCGTGGCACCCTTTGATCAAGATACCACGAAGAAATTGGTTTGCCAGAAAATCCGGCCACACCCCGCCGAGGTTTTCACTCAGAAAATGGTTTGTCTTGGTGGTGTTTTGGAGTACAATAGCTGTGTTGACCGGGGCGTGGCGCAGTTTGGTAGCGCGCTTGACTGGGGGTCAAGAGGTCGCTGGTTCAAGTCCAGTCGCCCCGATTTATGTGTTTGTTTGGGACTCTGGCAAACCTCTTGTGATTCTTTGCAGAATTTTCTCCTGGCTTGCAGCAATGTAGCCGGAAAACTCGCAGAGGGGCTCGTCAATATACCTGGTTTCAATTGTAACTTCAGCTTTTTTCCCCTGTCGCTTCGGCCCAGTTCTGTATTGTAGCCCACGGAACAAAGACCCGATGGTCACGCCATAAATGCCACGAGGCAACCCGATAGGGCAAACCGTCTTCCACAACATGGCGGACCGCAAGTTGCACCACACGGCGGGTATATTGACAATGATGGTCTGCCAGATCGCTCAGGTCAGCGTTAAAATGCTTGCCGCACTTACTGCAACGATGTTGTAAATAGGCGACCAACAGATCACAGGGACGATTGGCTTTGAGGTCTCCGATGTCGTGAAGCTTACGAGTGAAGGTATTGTCCCGATATGATAAATGGCCGCACAACGGACATTTACGCTTCTTGTAATTGCGTGAATACTTCTTGATTTTCGGCTTGCGCAAGTCCTCAACGCGCGTAATTTCTTCCGTTACATCAGGAAGATATTCTCCAGGTGCATACATTTCACTTTGCTCCGGAAGAACAATAACTTTCTCAAGGGCATATCGGACATCATCGGCTCAATTCATCAAAAATGCCGGTAACTTTGCTACGGTCTCAAGAAACGCCATAAATTGCGATGGGGGATTTACACATATTATCGGGCCTTGTTAATTCCTGATTGATGGGAAGTGGAATAGTGTTGAAGCTGTGTGCGGAGAGACTATAATTTGTGAGTTGTGGTTGAGGGTGGGCATTGTAATTGGGATCTATTATTGAAAGGAAAAACTATGGTCGCAGGAAAAAGTGAAGGGACAATGAAGATTGAAAGAGTCGACAGGACGTGGGTATCGGATTTACTTGACCGAATCGCAGTTTTGACTCGGTACGTAGCACCGGGTTTTGTGGGGCTGTTTGTATGGAAAGTGGTTGGCGAAGATGAGGGCCGGATATTTCAGGATGCGGGAAGAGACCGCTATGTGTTCTGGGCGGTCGTGGCCGGCGCAGCGCTGTGGGGGCTTTTGATATATGCGCTGCACATGTGTTTTGTCGCGCGAATAATTTGGCGGCCGCTAATTCTGAGAATACACCTCGGCAAAGATAAGCACCCGTGGATAAGCAACGAGCAGCGAAAGTCGGCAAAGGCCGGAACCGACAGACTGCTTCTTGATCAGTCTGTCAGCCGTTTGAGGCGACGCATATCGGAAGATGTCGAGACCAGGAGCGTTCAAAAGGGATTGGACAGATGGCGTGCGATGGCCGGCTTCCTGTATTGTTCGAGCTACTCGATGATTGTTATTCCGCTCTTGGTGATATGGCCAAAAACCGACGTCACTGAGTCGGTATGGGCCGATTATGTGGTTATCTTGGGAGTTCTGACGCTGGTTGCGGCCCTGGTTTCGGACTACATAGAGACGTGGTATGAGCTGTGGGCCGGGGTAACCTATAAGACTCCAAGAGCGCCGAAGGTGCAAAGACGCATCAAGAAATCCGGCTAATGTGACATTGTGCCTGTGGATTCGGGGCAGTTTGGCCTTTCCGGACGCGATATTTGTTCTTGACGGCGGGGTCCCAATTGATTATTGACTATTGATTATTGACTCCGCCATAGGCGGATCTTCGATATTGATTATTTAGGATCCCCAGAGTATCAGTAGTATGAATAAGAAGGAGATTGCTTCCCCTTCGACTGTGCTCAGGGCTAAAGGCTCTTTGCGCTCCTAAGAAAATAGGCGGTTCTTGCAGTGTAAGGGCTGAGATTGCCGCAGTCGCTGCGCTCCTTCGCAATG
>JAGMDR010000081.1 GCA_023128595.1 Planctomycetota bacterium
ATGTCGGTATGCACCTTGCCGGCCGCATCAAGCGCTGCGGTGCCCTGCTTTATAGGCCAGGCACGCAACTCACCCGAGACGACCGTCAAAAAGCTGATCAGGCCCAGCGCCGAATAGCAGCCTCTAACGAATTTGCCCGCTGCGGACTCCGTTATGCCCAAATCCGCCATAAACTCGGCCTTGCTGTCGGCATCCAACTGGGCCAGCTCATATTCTAATTCGGCGCAGATTGTGACGACCGGCACTGAATCGTCAGTACAGTCGCCAAAATCGAACTGCTCATCCAACCGGCCCTCGCCAAGGTTCACTGCAACTGCAATTGGCTTCAAGGTCAGAAACCCGAGCGACTTGATTATCTGACGCTCAGCATCGGTTTCAATTGCCGAGCTGATGGACTTTTCCGCCTCGATAGCCTCCTGTAGCTTTTTCTGCAAGGCCAACTCGGCCTTGTCATGGGCCTGGGTCTTGGTGGGCTTATGGACCTGCTTTTCAAGCCTTTCTATGCGCGTGGTCACAAGCTCCAGATCGGCCAGCAGCAGTTCCGTCCTTAGCTCTACGAGGTCTCTGGCCGGGTTTACGCTGTTTCGATAAGGCGGAACGGCCTGGCTTTCAAAGGCCCGCACGACCAGAACAAGCATATCAACTGTCCGTATTTGGCTAATCAGCCGCCTGGCCGCCGCCCGGCCGTGCTCATCGGCAAAGTTGAAGCCCGGCAGATCAAGGCAGTCAATCGTCGCATAAGTGGTTTTCTTGGGCTTGTGGTATTCGGTGAGCCAATCGAGCCTCTCGTCCGGAACCGGCACGATGGCTTCGGCAATCGCGATTGAGCCGACCGCCGGCAGTGCTTTGCCGCTGATAGCCGATAAAATAGTGCTCTTGCCGGATTGTAGCAGGCCAAGTAAAGCAGCTTTCAATTGCGCAGCCCCTTATTCATCGTAAACACTGTTTCCAAAAGAATCATAAGCCACAATGGCGGGAAAATCAACTACCTGCAATTTCCTAATGGCCTCGGCCCCCAGCTCCTCGTAGGCGATTACCTCGGCCGCGACGATATGTTTGCTCAGTAGCGCGCCGGCCCCGCCGATGGTGGCAAGATGGACCGCACCATATTCCTTCAGGGCCTCTCTGAGCTCCTTGCCCCTGTATCCCTTGCCAATCATAGCCTTGAGGCCGCTGGCAATAAGTCTGGGGCTAAAGGCATCCATTCTCGACGAGGTGGTCGGGCCGGCGGCGCCGATTACCTGCCCCGGCCGGGCGGGCGTCGGACCAACAAAGTAAATAACCGCCCCTTCAAGGGGTAACGGCAATTCCCTGCCCGCATCTATCAATTCGCACAGTCTCTTATGTGCCATATCGCGAGCGCTATAGATTGCCCCTGAGACGAGTACTTCGTCGCCTGCTTTTAGTGAACGCACGACAGAATCGCTTAAAGGCGGTTTCAGATTCTTCATATTCCCCATATTCTTTTACTTTTCCGGTCACCTTTGTCGTGACGGACCCCGATATTCACCGGCCCTTTTTGACCATTTTCTTGTGCATTTTCAAAACAACCGCGCCATCCAAAATAGCAAAGTCCGCGGTCCTCTTTACGTGCATACCGTCAGCCAATATGTAGTAGCCTCTCGCATCACGGCGCCCACGATTCTGACCTGTTAATACCCCGCTCCTAATCAACTCTGCTCGTACGTACTCATGCGACGGACGTTTGCCTGCACGCGGCGCCGGGTCGTGAATAATCACAACAGCAGGATCCTCGTTACCCTTTTGATCCACACCATACCCGGCAAGTGTTACCCAATGCCCTCCGATCCGAACGTATTCGTCGCTCGAAGAGGTGTATTTATACCAGCCTATATTGAACCAGACCGCAGAATCCCCCTTTAATCCTCCCTTAATCCACCTCAGCTTAGGAACAGCAGCTCCCGAACTGAACTGACGGGGATGCCTTCTCCAGCCCTGATACCCAAGGTAACGATAGTCATATCCCTTATCCTTTATATACCGCGAAACGCCTTCAAGGACACCTCCGGCTCCCGTGCCGGTTTTTAAGTTCGTATTCATATACTTCTTCGTACCAAGTAAACGCGCAATTTCAAATTGGGCCTCTTCTCGGTTCGCCAAGCCAGGGGCCAGATTGTCAAAACCGTTATTGGCGAGCCACGCAAGCGAATTGGCAACAGCCACGGGACCACAATGCGATTTACCTCCGTTAGGTAACTTGCCGTTAGGGTCGGTCTGAGTCAAATCCGGAGTAGAATCAAGTTTTTCGATATATACCGCCGGAGACTTCCGTATTGACCGTTTTTCAGTGCCTGTGCATCGGGCACTGATAAACCCGATGACCACTGTTACCAGTGCGACAGCTACGATATTTCTTCTCATTTATCCTTATCTCCAAGTATAATTGCCGGCCACTTAAATGCAGCATAAACCCCCCCACTACAGAATAATCAAGCTCGCAGACTTCGTCAAACCAAAAGCCTGACGATTTAGG
>JAGMDR010000082.1 GCA_023128595.1 Planctomycetota bacterium
GGACTCCTGCTTGCGAACCACAACTTTTGTTTATCAAACAAGTTGTGTTCCTGCAAAAAGGAGTCCAACTCTGTCTAACTCCACGAAAATCTACGTAAAACCAAACCTGCACCCAAACAAAGTGATCACCGCGGCCTAACTTGCCGTCCATGTTGTCCGCAATGGCTATGTACCATTTCTTTCCGTGAAGGTCAATCTCGCCTGAAAAACTTGAGAGAACATTGACGTAGCAGACAGGCTGACCTTGTTCATAGTCATATATAGACATTTCAAGCATAAAGGGAAGCCGGACAGAATCAAGTGGCGCCTGAAGACGGATATTCCTGAAGCTCTGGTACGGGCCCGTACTTGCACTCTCGAATACACCATTTGGGTCGTCGGTTAGATCGCGGTTACAATTGAGGTCAAGATAAAGTTTGCCCTCCGATCGGTCCCACATGAACACCGTATGGTCTTTTTCGTCCGTTCCTGTTGGAATTAGTCCGCGAACAACATTTCGCTGCCCGAAGTCAGGCTCTTTCTCGAAAAGAGCCTCTTCGAACGAAGGCCTGACAGGAACATTCAGATTAAACCCACTTGGCTTATATTCCAGGTCAAAGATGTGTTCAGCGAGCTGTGACACATCCCCGCCCGGGGCCGGACCCTGTCCTTGCGCCTGGCTGAGGGAAATCCCCGCATTTGAGCAGATCACAACGCTCAGAAACAAGCTACCTAACTTGGATTTCAAAGTTTGCGCCAATACCATTTTCTCTACCGACTCTTCGCCAATCTCACTATACTATAGACGCTCCAGAATAGTTTTCATCACAAAAAATGGCCAAAATCATCTTTATTGGTGTCGTCAGTAGCTTGGCCAACTGCCGCCTCATATGAAGAAAATCAAAGATAAACCTCAAGCACTGCTTGCGAAAACTTCTATCTATACATATTATATTGACTCTCTATCGGCCAAAGAGTTTGATATGGATGAGGCGCCAGTGTGCATACACGTTCGCAATGCCAAAACAATGTTCAATCAAGCTGTAAGGGACGACCTGATTCTGTTTAATCCGACCGTCTTAAGAGCGCTGCTGCCGAGCCAGACAAGGATTGGAAATATGTCAGCTTGGAAGAACTTGACAAATTGCATGACGGCGCAAGAACAAAAAAGAAGAGATTTCGTAAGTTCTGTACGACCAAGGAGTTAAAATAGCCGGGGTGTAGCTCAGCTTGGATAGAGCGCCTGCTTTGGGAGCAGGAGGCCGTAGGTTCGAATCCTATCACCCCGATTTCCATAATCCTCATTATTAGCTCAATAGCGAGGGTTTTTGTTAGGACATCTCCTAATTTCTCCCCAGTTTTTACGACCTCCTACCTCCAGCGGCAATTCTGCGTCTGGGAGATACAGGTTCTGTGTGTACTGTGAGTGTACTCTGAGTTGCAGAATGGGGAGTATGGACTGTTTGCTCCTACGTGTTGTAAAGGGCGGAGCAAAATCGCGGAGTGGAACAGCACTCAATAGCGTTGTACAACCGAGCATCTTAATAAAATCTCTCCGGTTCAACATGAAGCGACCTGCATTTTGCATTTTGGGACTGCGGCGAGGAATTTTTGGCCGTAGCGTTTTTGGATAATGCGAGAGTCCAAAACAACAACGATGCCCTTATCGGTTTTGCTGCGGATAAGTCGGCCGAAGCCCTGCTTGAACTTTATGATTGCCGAGGGGAGCTGGTAATCAAGAAAAGGATTGCCGCCTTGCTCCTTTATCTGCTCCAGGCGTCCGGCCAGGAGCGGCTTATCGGGGACTGCGAAAGGCAGGCGAGCGATGATGACGTTGCTGAGGGCCTGGCCCCGGACGTCAACTCCCTGCCAGAAGCTGTCGGTGCCGAAGAGCACGCAGTCGTCCCCGGTGCCGCCGTGGGCTTTGAAGCGTTTCAAAAGCATGCTCCTGTCGAAGGATTTGCCCTGCTGCAGCAGTTCGATGCCGTTATTCGCGCACCACTCGGCCATCATCCGGGCCATTCTTTCGAGCATCTCGTAGCTGGTGAAGAGCACGAACGCTTTTCCGTGTGTCTGGAGGATGTATTTCTTCATTGCCTCGGCAGCGGCTTCGACAAAGGCCGGCTCGTTCGGGTTGGGCAGGTCCTTTTCGATATAGATCGTAACGTTGGTCTCGTAATCGAAGGGCGAGCCGAGTTTGAGGGCGTCAAAATCTTCCAGGCCGATCCGCCCGGCGAAGAATTCAAAGCCGCCTTGCTGCGAGGCCGGGCCGCTGCTGAGCGTCGCACTTGTCAATATCACCGGCTCATACCTCTCGAAGAGGCACCTTCTCACATCCGGCCCGACGTTCACCGGGGCGCTTCTGAGGCGAATGGTTGCCTTTCTGGCGGTGCTCACCTCGACCCAATAGATGTGATCGCGGCCCTGCTGCAAGAAGAAGGAATTCAACTCGGCGACCAGGCCCTTACATCTATCGACAAACCGGAGGATTTCGAGCTTCTCGTCGTCGTCTTGGGCGCCTTTTGCAAGTTTTGCAAGTTCGGCCCGCAGATTCTTAAGATGCCCGGAAAGTGTATCATCGAGAAAATGTGCATAACATCTGCCGTTGTTCTCGTGTTTTGTCTGTTCGTACCAGGTGCGGACCCGGCCGAAGAATCCCCTCGCCTCTCTGTCAATTCGGCCGACCATATCGATTGCTTTGTCGGCATTTGCGCCGGCACCCATATACGCCAAAAGCCCTTTATGCGTCCTCGGATTGTAGAGCCTGGCGAGCAGAAATTCGATTCTGCGATTGCTGATGTTTATCCCGAAGTGGTCTTCGGCCACATGCTCGATATTCTGCGCCTCATCGATGATTACATATTGATAGTTCGGCAATAAGGAGACCTTTTGTTCTTTTAGTACGAGGTCGCTGAACATCAGTGCGTGATTTGCGACAATAATATCGGCGGAGTCTGCGCGGCGTCTGGCCCGCCGGTAGAAGCATTTTTGAAAGTGCGAACATCTACGGCCTCGGCAGTTGCCGTGCTCGCTGTTGACCGCATCCCAGAGAATGCCGCTCGGCACAAATCCAATGTCGCTCAATGAACCATCTTGAGTTTCGCCGGCCCAGTCTCTTATCTTTGCAAGTTCCGGGCCGAATTGATCGAACAGCAATCTCTGTTTGCGCAGCGCAAATTCAAGCCGGCGCTTGCACAGATAATTACTCCTGCCCTTTGCCAAGACCGCTGAAAACGTACAACCCAGGCAATCCGAGAGAAATGGGATGTCTTTATTGATTAGCTGCTCCTGGAGAGTGATTGTATAGGTGCTGATTAGAACCTTGCCCGCTCGGCGAGCGACACGGTCTATCGCAGGGATAAGGTATGCAAAGCTCTTGCCGACCCCCGTGCCCGCCTCAACTGTTAGACGCCTGCCCTCCAAAAGCGCTCTACTAACCGCACCAGCCATTTCAATCTGCTGGCCCCGGCGCTCGAAGCCTCTCAAGGATTGCGAAAGCACCCCTCCAGGGGCAAAAACCTCTTGTATGTCGAGGGTTCCCATAGCGACAGGAATCGAAGACGATTTATTGAAAGTGCCCTGAATGCACTATTTGACCTTTGGCGGCTGCGACTTCAGCGCATCATCAATAGCCTTCCTGACTAATTGCACGGCCACTGACTTGGGCATTTGTTTCTGTGCAGTGTCGATTGCCCGTTTGGCCGGTCCAAGTCTGCCCATGCGGTAATAAGTGTAGCCCAGCAGAAACTCCAGCTCAGGCGCAAGGCTTCTTTGCAGGCATTCTTCGGCGTCGGCTATCCTGCTCTCTATCTTGTCCCTGTCGCCCAGCATAGCCACCAGATCGACCTTGGATCCTGCGTATTCACGCGATGCTTCAATCGCTCTGGAAAGAAACAGGGCGCTGCTCATGTACTCGCCCGCGGCGAACAATGCCAGGCTCCTGCCGGCATTCGCAAGTGGGTCCTTCGAGTCGTAAATAGATGCTTGCGCAAAGGTATTTGCCGCCTGGTAGTACCTGCCTTGCTTGAGATAAGCTTGTGCGCTGGTCACGTATTGTCTGCAGCGTGCCTGGTTATAAGATCGAAGAGTCTTATGCGGCCCCATAATCCGCCTGGCCCTGGCGGACAGCTCGGCCGTGGAGAGTTCATTGATTTCATCCACGATAGAAGACGTTCCCAAACCGCCTTGCTCAAGCAGGGAGTCTCCGCTTTGGGCCCAATAAGTCTCGCCCATCGTTTCCTGGGCGGGGCTTTCTTCCTGTTTGCCCAAAACATCCAGCCGACGCAGGTCCATCTTGTCGGTCCCGACCTTTGGCGCGGTTTCGACTAATGGCGATTCGGTGGTTGATAATTTCCCCACCCGTTGTTGCAAATTGGCAATCTGTTGCTTTATCCGTTCAAGGTCCATTGTACCCAGGACGTCGGTTTTCCCTGCCCTTGGGGCCCTGTCAGGCTGTCCTTGCTTCTGCAAAGACAAGAGGGTCTCCAGAGACGCTTCATCAAGTTTGCCTGGCCCTCTAAATACCTCGAAATCACCCAAATCTCTCTTTGGTTGTTCCTTTGGTGCCTGCCTCTGGGTTCTCAGCGACTGGGTCCTTTCCAATAGCCACAGTTGGTCTTCGGCTCCCAAACGTTCCTTATCGCGTTTCGCCTTGCGCTCTGTTTCAGTTGCACCGGGTTCCGGGAGCAGCTTCAGCAGGTCTTCCTTGCTTATCGTGTCTGTCTTCGATTCAGGCGTCTCGCCCCTCATCCTAATCACGTCACGCTGGAGCTGCTCTATCTTCCGGCGATACTGCTCGGCGGTCAACCTCTGGCTTTGGGGGCGCAGACTCATTTCGCCGGGCGCCAATCGCCTGGTATCCTGAGTAGTCAATGGCGTGGACGGCAACCTGAAGCGCAAGGTCGAAGTATCTTGCCTCGGCAAGGCCTGTTTCTTCGACAAAGGTCCCAATCCAAATGTGTCGGGAATACGCCCGCCGACCCTTGAGTCCACTGGCTTGAAAATACCCGATCTCCCGGGCTGCGAAATGCTTACCGTACCTGTCGGTGAATAAAACGGTCTGGGTGTGTATCTACCGCTATAACGGCCCAAACCCTCCAACCCGGCTGAATCCCGCAGAAAAGAGTCCAGCGACGTTGAGCCAAGGCTTGACCCGAAACTTGTGGTTGCCTTATACGGCACACCACCGGTGAAATGCCTACCGCCGCGGATGTTCCCGGTCATTACCTGGCTACTACTCCGGTCAATCGGATTCGGACTGCGAAACAGACCGCTGCCAAGACTGCTCGGCGGAACAGTGCTTATTCCGGCGGGATTCCTGATGGCCGTATTCTCGATAGACCAGCCCGTGTTCGATACTGCCGCGACAAACACTGCGATTGCCAAAATGTATATCCGGTACTTCATGTTCAATACCTCCCTATCCATTCAATATTGCCTGTCTCTCGAATACCTCCCCGCCAACAAATATGTTCAGGTCCTACAATTAGCCCTATTTTTCTGTCGGGAGCTCCGGTGGGCGGAAGATTGCAAAAACACGTACCCGCCCACTTTAAGGGCCCCAAAACGCTCTCTTATTATATCTGGTGATCTCATAAAGCCGAGTCCCTCTTATACTTCGGCTTTTCAGCCCAACTGAGTTTAGTTGCCAATGTATCCCATTGGCTCCGAACAGGGTTGTTCACGAGCAGAAAATCGCCTCTTTGCCTCTTTACTCTTACCACATCATCGTCTGACAGTCTCGATGAAACCTGGCCGTCAATCGATACGGTCGTGCCTTTGTTGACCTGTACGCCGAAGACCTCAACCGTGCTGTTGGCATTGACAACAATCGGCCGGAAGCTCAGCGAATGAGGGCAAATTGGAGTGATGACTATCGCCTCCACTTTCGGCGAGACTATCGGACCTCCGGCAGAAAGATTATAGGCCGTCGAGCCGGTCGGCGTGGAGATGATTAGCCCGTCGCTTACGCAGCCGGCCAGCGGTTGGCCGTCCACCGACATCTTTAGCTCAATCGTTCTAAAAGGCGGCCCGGCTGTGATAAAAACGTCGTTGATGACTACTGAGCCGAATTTCTCTTTACCGTTACCGAGGACTTTGCAGCCTAACATCATCCGTTTTTCTATAGGTGCTTTTCCCGATACTATCTGATCAAAGCATTCCTTGAGCTCCCCAACACTGAATTCTGCGAGGAAACCAAGCTTACCGAGGTTGACCCCTATCACAGGCAAACTCGCCTCGCTCAAATTCCTTGCAGTGGAAATAATGCTCCCGTCGCCCCCGAAAACAATCGCAAAATCGCATATCTTTAATATCTCGGCTTTCGCTGGTGTCCCGCCGGATGTCGGCGTTCGAGAGTCTCCCGTAGGCGCTGATTCGGCCCAACCCACGCTGCCGTTTTCTAAATTCTCGATGCGGTAGCTTGCCGCTATCTCGGCTTTACCCTTTACGAACTCGGTAAATTCCTCGATCGCTTCGGCAACCAGGCACTTCTTCGGATCACCGAATATCACCAGTTTAGGCAAAGATCTCATATCTGGTATCCCTACAGCAATTCACGGATGCTTGCCGCGAAGCGCTATTCCCAGCATATCTTTTGCTGTCTCTGCTATTTTATCGGCATTTACGCCCGCTTCCATAAGCTGGACACCGCGAGAATTGGGTCCTATGGGCTCTCTCGATGCGCCAAGCAAGCGAATTGTGTTGTGCGGCTTGTGTTTGCTGCGTTGTTTTTTGCCCCCTGCCGGATGTCTTTTTCTGTCGGTCGCTTCAGTTGCCGCCAATTCAAGCAGAGCTGAGCCGAACCCACAGGCAAAATGGTGGTCCTCTACGGTAATTATGCCTTTGCCTTGGCCCAACAGAGAGATGATCTTCTTATCGACTGGGGCCGCGAATCGGCCGTTTATCACGTCAACCGCAATGCCGTCCTCAGCCAGCAAAGCCGCCGCCTTCAACGCCTCTGTCAGGAGGCTGCCGTAACTGACAATCGCAATGGCCGAACCTTTTGCCTTTTTGACAACCACACTCTTGCCCAACCTGAACGGCTTAGAGCACGCAGCCCTGGTGAACTTGCGCGGTGGAACAAGGTCCTTCGGATACCTTATTACTACCGGCTTATTCTCACTCAACGCAAATTTTAGTGCCAGTTTCATTTCGATTCCGTTCGCAGGGGCCGTCAGCACCATATTCGGCATCATTCGCAGAAAGCCTATATCCATCAGCCCGTGATGCGTCGGCCCGTCCGGGCCCACAACGCCGGCCCTGTCAACACAGAAAACGACCGGAAGATTCTGCAACGCCACCTCCTGAAATATCTGGTCGAAGCTCCGCTGCAAAAAGGTCGAGTAGATACAGACCACCGGTCGCAGGCCGCTCCTGCACAGCCCGGCGGCGATGTCCACAGCCGCGCTTTCGGCAATACCTACATCGTAAAACCTCTCGCCGAATCTCTTGCGAAATTCCACAAGTCCCGTGCCGTCACACATCGCGGAGGTTATGGCGACAATTTTTTTATCTTTTGCGGCCAGCTCGGTCAGGTGTTTGCCGAAAGCGTTGGTAAAGCTGCTCCTCTGGGGCGCGGCGGCAGAGGTAATGGCGTTTCCGTTTATCTTGAACGGGCCGGTCGAATGAAATTTGCTGGGTCGTGAGCCGGCCGGACTGAAACCTCTGCCCTTCTTCGTATAAACGTGCAGAATCGCCGGGTGATTGAAGTGGCCTAAAGCTTCAAACAATTGTATAAGGGGCCCGATGTCGTGCCCGTCAACAGGACCAAAGTATGGAATATTCAGGCTCTCAAAGAGCTGACTGGCCGGCAAAACCATCCGAATGCTTTTCTTCATTCTTTTTATGGCTTCATCAACGCTCTTGCCGAAAACGGGCATATGCTCAAGAATATTGTGCGTGGTCTTCCGTAAATGCTCATACGTCTGGCTCAGCCGTATCCTCGAGAAGTACTTCGCCAGTGCACCCTGAGTAGCGTCAATCGCCATTGAGTTGTCATTGAGCACGATTAATAATTGCCTCTGGACAAGCCCGAGGTTATTGAGCGCCTCGAAAGAGACCCCGTTAACGATGCTCGCATCTCCGACCACCGCCACGATTTTATTCGTATCTCGTATCTCGTATCTCGTATCTCGTTTTCGGGCCTTACTTTTTAGTTTTTCGCCCAGCGCCATCCCGATTGCGGTAGCTACCGCAGTGCCGGCGTGTCCGACAACGAACTGGTCATATTCGCTCTCAGCCGGATTGGGAAAGCCGCTTATCCCCTCGGCCTGGCGAAGATGCTCGAACTTGCCTTTCCTCCCCGTGATAATCTTATGCGTGTAGCACTGGTGGCCGACGTCCCAGAGCAATTTATCTTTCTTGAAATCGAACACCTTGTGCAGCGCCAGCGTTACTTCGACCACGCCGAGATTGCTCGCCAGATGACCGCCGGTTTTGCTGACCGAAGTTAGAATGAACCGGCGTATCTCCCCCGCCAGGGCCTTCAACTGCGGCACCGATAGCTTCTTGAGGTCCGCCGGACTGTCAACTTGTTCCAGCAATTCACCCATCAATATCCCTCTTGGTCTTGAATATACGAACAATTCGAATTGAAGGTGTAGGTAGCCATCATCAAATTGCGTTTTTCCAAAAGATTTTGAGCCCTCTTACTATAACAGGTCAACCCAGGAACACCACCCAAAAACCGCCCTTTTTCGGACTATCTGTGCGAATCGCTCCAACTGTCGCGTCGAAAAAAAGGCCGTAAGCATTACGCTTATGGCCCGTTGGTTTGTAATAGGAATTCATTTCAGTAAAATAAGAGACTTTTGAAGCTCCGATGCACCAGAGGCGGCGGCCGGATATGAATCGGCGGATAGAATTCCTTCAGCAAGCTTCCCTGCTTTGTCGGCCGATCCTCAAGACCGTCTATTCGATCACCTGCAACCCAATAGACGGGAACACTAAGAATCAGCCACAACATTCCTATCGGACACTTACTTGCTTCCATACCATATCCCCCAAAAAGCGTATTTAGTTCTATCGGCTTGAGTTTGTTTTTTTCGTTAGTTTAACCACAGCCTTATTTGCGTGAGGCGATACCGAAAAATACTTGGATGCCGCAGGCAAATGCCGGGTCTCTGAGCGTTTAATAACGGGTTCGTCTGAGGCATCGCTGCCATACTCTCGCCGGCCGATCTGCGAATCGGGATTTTCAGTATTGATATGTGGCTTCTTAAAAGACCCGGACCGGATACGCCGGTTGGGCCGTGCTTGTCAGTACGACGGAATATGGAAGTGAAATGAAATAGCCGTTTACGTGGATTTCTCCACTTACTGCTACTTTGTCCTCTCCAGCAGTGCCAACGCCAATTGGCGCAGCGTATCAGCTTTTTCGCCGAACGGCTCCAATACCGCCACCGCTTCATCTGCCAGCTTTCTCTCCAGCTCTTTTGCTCTTTCAACCCCCACCACCGCCGGGTAAGTGCACTTGGCTGCCCTGGCATCTTTTCCCGCCGTCTTGCCCAACTGCTCACTTGAGGCACTTACGTCAAGAATATCGTCGGCTATCTGGAAACCCAGACCAATCTTCAAGCCATATTCGGATAGGCGGTCGAGATGCTCTTTGGTTGCGCCGCCGCAGACAGCCCCCATCGCAGCGGCACATCGGAACATTTTGGCAGTCTTATTGGTATGGATATACTCCAAAACCTTCTTGCTGCAGGCTGCGTTCTCGGCTTTCAAATCGGCGATTTGGCCCGCCATCATGCCGGATGGTCCCGCGTCCTCAGCCAGTTGAGCAATTAGCCTTACCGCAATTTCCGGCTTGTCGATTTGCTTTGCCAAAATCTCAAATGCAAGTGTCAAAAGCGCGTCGCCGGTCAGGATGGCCGTCGCCTCATCAAATACCTTATGGCACGTAGGAAGCCCTCTCCGAAGATCATCATCATCCATCGCCGGCAAGTCGTCGTGAACAAGCGAATAGGTGTGCACCATTTCAATTGCCGCCGCTGCAATCTCGGCGTTGCGGTTCACCTGCCCGCCGACAAGCTCACAGCACCAGAGCACCAGCACAGATCGCACGCGCTTGCCCGGCGTCCCGAGCGTATATCGCAGCGCTTCCTTGAGGTCCGCATCTATCCGGTTCTCGGCTGCCAAAAGCTGCTGCAAAATATAATTAACAGACTGCGCTTTCTTGCGTAATTTAGAGTTGAAGCTGGTATCCTGCATCTCGTATCGTGCGACTAACGGCTGTTGACAGTTGGCTGTCAAAGATAGTAAATAGTAGGCGGCAAATAGTAAACAGTAAATTGAAAATGATTCTGATTCCTGGTGTTACCGCCTCGGGCAAAGGCCGGCTGGCCTTCGGCCTCGCTGAAAGTATTGGTGCTGAAATTATCAGTATCGACTCGATGAAGGTCTATCGAAGGATGAACATCGGCACCTCCAAACCGCCCGAAGAGGCCCGCCGGCGAGTCAAATATCATTTGATTGACGTAGTTGAGCCCAGCGACTCCTTCAGCGTGGGCGCCTTTCTCGATGCCGCCCTGCAAGCTATGGAGCAGATAAAGGACCGCAACAGACCCGTCATCGCGGTCGGCGGCACCGCTTTGTACATAAAGGCCTTGCTGTACGGCCTCTTTGAAGGGCCCGGGACTGACGAGCAGATACGCGCCCAATTGCAGGCGCAGCTCCAGGCCGGGGGCCTGGAGGAACTCCACGACCGGTTGACCCGGATAGACCCTGTAGCCGCCGAGCGCATCAATCCCAACGATGCCAAACGCATTATCAGGGCACTGGAGGTTTACCGAATCACCGGCAAGCCCATATCAGGCCTCCAGGGGCAATGGGATACCCGCGATATGAAACATGATTGGACGATAATCGGTCTGCGGCGAGAGAAAGCCGATCAGAGTAAAAGGATCAACGCCAGGGTAAAAAGGATGATCGCCGCCGGCCTGGTGGATGAGGTCAGAGCCCTGCTGGCTGAGGAAAAACCTTTGAGCAAGCAGGCCCGCTGCGCGATTGGCTACGCCGAGATAATCGAACATCTGGCCGGCCGAACCGGCTTGGAAGACGCTGTCGAACTAATAAAGAGGAACACCCGCCGATTAGCCAAGAGCCAGCGAACCTGGTTCAAAACCTTCAAAGACGTCAACTGGATCGACATCGAAGGCGAAGAACCCCCCGAAAAAATCCTCAAACGCACCAAAGCGCACCTGATGGATACACGGTAGTCCTCCTCTACCAGACGGTGGTACAAGAATAGAAGATGTAAACTAAGCCAAAAATCGCAGGATAGACACACGGCGTCAAGTGGTTTGGAGCTGCTCTTGTGCGCGCAGGACGGCTGCGGCATCGCCTAAGACAAGCTGCTTTATCAGGCTGGCCGGGACGAGCGTAATGCCCATGCTGAAAATCTTCTCCTCCACCATCGAGGCAATCATTCGCGCGGTTTGCCGGCAAATACCGTGTTCGGTTACCAGGTCTTGCACTATTCTCGATTTGTCCCACCGGCATTTGCCATCCAGCTCCTCGGCCCGGGTAAGTAACCTGGCGTCTGTCAGCTCCTGAATGTCAATCGAAACAACCTGGATTCGAGACCGCTTGAGCCTGCGTTCAAAATGGCATTCACTCAGGACAATAGCCGCCTCCTCGTACTGCGTGGCCGTCAGAACCGCCTTGATTATGGAAAATATCTCGCTGCTTGTTACGTCCCGATGCTCCTGCCGGTGATAAAGAAAATAGGTCACCACCTCGGCAAACTGTTCGGCCATGTACATATCCGCTTGGCCAACGCTTGCAAGAGCGTTGCTGATGGTCCCCATGACTTTTGTGTGCAGATACTCTTCGACAGAGCCATCTTCCTTTATGACTTTGAGTTGTGTCTGCATCTCCTCCTTTTTGCCTCCTTGCAAAAAAGTTAACAACAAAACGAAGTACCGCGCTGCTCCATCCCGGCCTCTTATGGACGGGAACGGTGGTTTTTACTCCTTAACTTTGGGATTCCCCCAATCACTGTTCAAAAAGCATCGGCTGACCGGTCGGCTCAGCCTGCTCAATAATCTCACTGACCTCCTTAATCAGCTCACCGGCATCCCTGAAGTCACGATAAACACTGGCGAAGCGAATATACGCTACCTTATCAACCCTGCCCAACTGTTTCATCACGCTTTCACCGATGAACGCCGATGTAACCTCCTTATCGAAATTCCGAAATATCTTCTCTTCAACTTTGTCGGCTATCTGTTGAATCTGCTCTGCCGAGACAGGTCTCTTATAACAAGCCTTCTGCAAACCACAAATTACCTTGTCCCTCTCATAGGGGACCCGAGATCTGTCTTTTTTCACAACCCAGAGCTTGAAGCTCTCACCTATTTTCTCATAGGTGGTAAAGCGCCTCTTGCACATCAGGCATTGCCGCCGTCGCCTGATTACTCGACTCCCATCGCTCGAACGCGAATCGATAACTCTATCCCGATCTTCCTTGCAAAAAGGACATCTCATTTCGTACCTCGTATCTCGTATTGCCCCGGCTCTTCGAGATACGCTTGCGCCTGACAATTCACGAGACACGCTTCTTGAAGCTCATCAAGATAACACCACATCTGGACAGCACACATATTGTAAGACCAATATATAGTGTGTCAAGAAAAATCTCGGTCAGTTGGCCGAGGGCCTGGGTCGGAGGTTGTTAGGTTTTATTTCTTGCCGGTCCTAATTCGAGGCTGCACAAGCACTAAGGAAAGAAACTTAAGAAAAATTCACACACTTCTTCGTCACCAGAATTTTTTTAAAAAAAGCCTCTGCGCAGAACGCGCAGAGGCCAACTCGGAAAGAAACTTATATAGCCCCCTGGAAAGGTCTTGGGCAAACGCCTCGAATTATCGCCAAGACCTTCTTACTTGCTCCTGCCTGGGGGTCCTGTGCTATGGTTTAGCCCCACGCGGCAGGATTAAATGGTTGAGCCAGGTTTTTGTGATGAGGCTGCCAGACGTAATGCTTTGGCTATTGCCCGCTTTATTTGCCCAACCTCAAGTAAAGTCTAATAGAAAAATCGGTGCCGGACAAATCGCTACGGCAACTTTTCCAGGATTTTTTGAGAGCCCGATAAGACTGATGGCGAGGAGTCTGTGGCTAAAGACTATTCACAGTGCCGGAACAAAGCACTTGAGCTTTACAACGTACAGGGCATTTTGCAATGTGAGCCTTGGCTGTTCGGTCAGACTTCTTCGATCTTGGCCTTGCTTTTGAGTCCGTCAATGAACTTATTAACCGCTTCTTCTCGAATCCGGCCCTCAAGAGCGTCAACTATTTGGCTCTGCACCTCTTCAAGCTCGGCCACGGCAGCGGGCTTTTTGTCGTACACCTTGGCTATGTGAAATCCGAAACGCGTGCGGAAGATGTCACTTACTTCTCCGACACCGAGATTGAAAACGGCATCCTCGAACTCCTCCACCATTTGCCCTCTCATAACGTTGCCTAAGTCGCCGCCGCTGTCGGCACAATCGGTATGCTTGTCAACCACCACTTCAAAAGACACGCCGCTCTTCAATTCATCGTGCGCTTCCTTTATGGCATTGTAAGCGGCTTCTTCATCCGTTTGCCAGTTAACATATTTCACAATATGGGCGACTCTCGCCTGCTCGCCATACGTGAATTGCTCTTTATTCTCCTCGTAGTATTCCCGGATAGCCGCCTTTGACGGCTTTGCCAAATCATTGCAGGCCTCCTTGAGCTTGCGCTCAACTCTCATCTGCAGCTCGATCTGTTCTTTTATCTTCTTGTCATCTTTTGCGTCGAAATCTTTGTAAAGCTGCTCGGCGTCTGCATATTGCTCTTTTAGCTTGGCCAGGGCGGCCTCAATCTCCTCTTTTGGTATTTCCTCGCCGTTCTCCTTAGCTTCCTGATTGATCAGAATCCTTTCGAGCACGTTCTCTTTCGACCAATCAAGCAGTTGAGCTTCTCGCTCTTGGGGGCTTTGGTCGGTAAACACGCGTTCATAGTCCGGCCTTAAGCGCTCAGCTTCCTGCTTTATAACCGAATCTTCTACTCTTTCACCATTAACAATTAAAGCCATATTTCATACCTCATATCTTGAATTTCGCCCTACTCCGGGCATTTTTTGCGATCTGCCTTTATCCCTTTGCCTTTGCATACCAGTCGGGGTCCTTGGCTAAGTTTTCTCTTGCATCGAGCGTCATCATTTCAAAAGCCGGGTGAGTGCTCTGCCAGGCCCGCTCGGTAAAGGGGCTTTGTCGCATTTTTTCCACTTCACCGGCGGCCTCGCTGAAATAGCTGCCGTAAATGTGCAGCGAATCGCTTATATCGACATACCTGCCTACCCTCACCGGCTCGCCTTTCTTTGCGGATATACCCTCGGCGATTGTCCTTTGGAGGTCGGTAAGGGCATAGACGTTCATAAACCACGCCTTGTAAAGGTCTCTGCTGCGCCAGTGGGTATTCATATTGAGTGACAGCTCGCCCGTCTCATTTGCCACCAGCCGGCACCATATCCTCTGAAGGCAGGGCGGGTCGTCCGTGCTCGGATCCGCCGTCGGCATCCAGGTTATCGCCTGGGCCCTGCGGCTGTGTCCGGCCTGCGAGAGATAATCGATAATATACCGAATCTGGTCCACCTTCTCGAAGGGCCTGGGCGAGTTCGGGTCCCGTATGTTCTCCACCGGACTGTACGCGAACAGCCTCTCGTGATATGTATATGTCCACTTGCCCGCAGCCGGGTCAATCCAGTGGTCGTGAATGCCGCCGACCACCTCCTGCCGATACGACTCAAGCTCTTCAGGTCCGCCCGGAAAGTTCTTGTGAATCCTCGGCTCACCGAACGGATCAGTCACGGTAACCATAACGGTTGCGTCCTTGCTCGGCGGGTCATCGGGCTTGTCATATTGAGTCCTAATTTCCAACCCCTTGTCCCACACCGCCAGCACGGCCTTCTCCCAGGCCTCCGGCAGACAGCCCGCGCTTATCGCAATCACAGGTATATTCGCAATTGACGTGGCGGTGCTCATCGATAGGTTTCTCCGTGGATCGGTTCTATTTTGGCGCGTCCCTGTTAGAAATTCTCAAGGTCAATCTCTTTTTTGGTGATGTTATACATCTTCTGGTACTTGGCAGGCAGATCCGCCAGAGCCCTTGTGGCGAAGAAGGCGTATTTGCTCCCCGGCCAGCGGTGCTTGATGTCCCGACAAGCCTTGACCATCTGCCCATAGCCCATCACCGGCAGCCTTCCCATGCTTCGCTGGTTTACCACCCACTCCCAGAGCCGTTGCGCCTCCACCTCTTGCTCGAAGCTGAGCTTCTTGAATTGAGGCGTCGGCTGTTGGGGAGGGTCGGTCGGTGTTGTCTGCGGGGCGTTGGTTTGTTGGGGCACCTGGTTTTGGGTGGTCCGCTGCTGAGTCTGGTCGATGGTGTTCTGCTGAGCTGCAGGCCCCGCCTGGGCCGGGCCCTTTGGCTGTGGCTCAGCGGTGAGTCTCTCCCGGTCCTCCTTCACCTGATCCCAATAGCCTTTCTTAGGTTCCTGCGACTGCGGCTCCTTCTCGGAGGTGAGTGCACCTATCAGGACTACCACAACCACCACGGCGACGGCTACCCCGGCTATTTTCAGCCAAAACGTGTTCATAATTATCCCACACCTTCTAACATTGATAATTGGTCATCGATTACTTATAATACATTCTACTATTTGGCTGGCTTTTTTCAATTGTAAATATCGGACATCCGCCTGTAGCGGACAAGATAATATACGGTGAATCTCAGATGTTCACAGGGCTAATAGAGGCAATTTGCACGGTAAAGTCGGCCCAGCCGGGCCCAAAGGCGATGCTGCTGACTGTGGATTTGGGCGGCGTGGCCCAGGACGCCAAAATCGGCGATAGCATAGCCGTAAACGGCGTCTGCCTGACGATTGCAAGGCTCGATGGAACTGTCGCCACCTTCGACGTCAGCACTGAAACATTGGCAAAATCGGCTATCGGGCGATTGAGGGCGTCGTCGCAGGTCAACGTCGAGAGGGCTATGAAACTAACGGACCGGTTCGGCGGGCATTTCGTCCAGGGCCATATCGACGGGGCCGCAACGATTAAGGCAATTGAGAGGCACGGTGAATTTGTCGATATAACATTTGCCGCCGGGCCGGAGCTGCTCGACCAAATGGTAGAAAAAGGCTCGGTTGCCGTGGACGGGATAAGCTTGACGGTAGCCGGTATGGATAAAGGCACTTTCACCGTCGCCCTGATACCGCAAACGCTGAAAAAAACCACCCTCGGCAGCGCAAAAATCGGCGATCTGGTGAATATCGAAACCGACATAATCGTTAAAGCCGTTAAGAAACAGCTCCAAAACATTTTGCCGCAGTCCCAGTTGCTAACAGCCGAAAGACTAAAAGAATTGGGCTTTTAGGCGGCGTTCCTGGCTGATTGCAGAAGCCAAAGGTTATTATGAAAGGCGACGGCAACAATTCGATAACTGATCAAATGGTCATCGGCATCACGATGGGCGATGCTGCCGGCATCGGTCCGGAGATAGTAGTCAAGGCGCTGGCCGACCCGGATATTCGCAAGGCGGCCAAGTTTATCGTCTTCGGTATGAACGAGCAGCTTTGTTACGCCGCCGACGCCGCCGAGATTGAGCCTTTCTGGGGACGCCACCAGCACGAAAAGATCAGCCGCGAATATCCCTTCAAGGTCGTCGTGGCCGACTATGATGAGTATTCCGTGCCGTCCTGGATCAAGGGCCCCAGCAAGTTTGCCGGCGAGGCGTCGGTAAGGTTCTGCCTCGATGCCGTTGACGCCGCACTGGACGGCATCATAGACGCTGTCGTTACCGCACCGATCAGCAAGAAAAGCTGGAAGCTCGCCGGCGCCGCCTGGCCGGGACACACCGAAATGTTGGCCGAACGCTGCAAATCCCCGCGCAAGGCGATGATGTTCGTCGCCGGGCCGCTGAAACTGGCCCTGGCAACAACTCACGAGGCCCTCTTCGAGGTCCGGCACAAGTTCACCATCGGATGCGTCTTCGAGCCGATAGACCTGTTAAACGACGCCCTGAGAGACTACTTCGACATCGAAACACCCAAAATAGGCGTTGCGGCGCTGAATCCGCACGCCGGCGAGGACGGCCAATTCGGCGACGAAGAGCAGCGCATAATTTCGCCCGCAATCGCGTTGGCACAGCACCACGGAATAAAGTGCCTCGGCCCGTTCAGTGCCGACACGCTCTTCCTCCGGGCCGCCCGCGGCGAATTCGACGGAGTCGTGGCAATGTATCACGACCAGGGCATGATTCCCGTCAAGCTGCTCGATTTTGCCCAGGCGGTCAACGTAACGATCGGCATACCCATCATCCGGAGCTCGCCCTGTCACGGAACGGCCTTCGATATCGCCGGCCAAAACATCGCCGGCCCGGCCAGCATGAAAGCTGCCATAATCACCGCCGTACAAATGGCCAAGACGAAGAAGAATTTAGAATTAAAAATTGAGAATTGAGAATTGGTGGCTCAGCAAGAAGAGCGAGCAATGAATGAAAACCAAGGGAAGTGCCAAGAAAGGGATATTCAGGAGAGAACCTTCTCTTTTGCCTGCCGAATCGTAAAACTCTACGAGTTCATTGCAAAGAGCCGAGGAAGTGGAGAGATTCTGGGCAGACAGCTTTTACGCTCGGGCACATCGATTGGGGCCAATTTGGAAGAGGCTACGGGAGCACAAAGCAAGGCCGATTTCACCTCGAAATGTAATATCGCTCTTAAAGAAGCCCGAGAGGCCTACTATTGGCTTCGCCTCTTCATGAAAACAGATGTTGTTCCCGCTGACAAGCTAAGCGACTTGTCCGAGGAAGCGAATGAACTGGTTGCAATCTTGACCACAATCGTAAAAACATCCCGAGCTGACAGTAAATCGGGGGGTGAGAAAAGGTCAGGTCGGAAATGAAACGTATCCAAATTCTAAATTCTCCATTCTGAATTCCTCCTGATGCAGACTAAGCGGCAAATCCAGCAGTTGCTTGCCTCGGCGGGCGTCTCTCCTAACAGGCAGCTCGGCCAGCATTTTCTTATCGACCTCAACCTGATGCGTCTGCTCATAGAGTCCTCTAATATCACCGATAATGACATTGTGCTTGAAGTCGGCTGCGGCACGGGTTCTTTGACCGAGGCCCTGGCCGAGCGCGCCGGCACAGTCATCGCGGTGGAGATCGACCGCACCCTTGCCGAAATCGCTAAATCCCGGCTTGCCAAGACCGGCAACGTCAAGATCATCAACGCCGATGCCCTTGAGAACAAAAACACCGTCAGCCCCGCCGTCACAGACGCCCTGACCCTTGCCCGTAAGAGCTGCCCGGGTCGAATCCTTCTAATTGCGAATCTTCCTTACAACATAGCTTCGCCACTGATATTGAATTTGGCCACAGGCCCGGCCACGGTCGCCGCTATGTATGTCACAGTCCAGAAGGAGGTCGCCGAGAGGATGACCGCCGCCCCCGGGACTGGCGACTATGGCACGCTGAGCATATTTCTGGCCGCAACCGGCGATGCCGGGAGGATAAGGGTCCTGAAGCCGGCGGTCTTCTGGCCACAGCCACAGGTCGATTCCGCAATGGTCGGCTTCGTCCACAACAGGGCAAAATCGGACCGGATTCGCAATATGAGGCTGTTGGCCGAGACCGTAAAACTCTTTATGGGCCATCGCCGCAAGACCCTCTCAGCCTGTACAAAATTCGCCCGGGGAAAACTGGCCGAAATTGGCAATTGGCCCGAAATCTTCGAGCTATGCGCAATCGACCCGAAGCGCCGCCCCGAACAATTAGCCCCCCAAGATTACATAGCTATCGCCAACCTGTGCTCGGGCGGTATAAACTGAGTTTATGTGTCATTGCGAGGCCTTTTTCAAA
>JAGMDR010000083.1 GCA_023128595.1 Planctomycetota bacterium
TGGCAATCTCAAACCCTCGAAAATCGAGATTGCTTCCCTTCGGCTGTGCTCAGGGCAGGCTTGCTTCGCTCCTCGCAATGACGAAAAACGGGCAAAATTCAACATTTTACCCCGTGAACGGTTAGTATTTTCTTTGACAATCAGGTTTTCGGCCTTTTAATATTGCAAAAAAGCCAAGTTTCAGGTAGAATATATTGTCCGTCTGTGTTAGCGTGAAGCAACACCAGGATGCGAATTTGACGGAACAGAAGGGTGATTTTGCGCATCATACCGGTGATGGTGAAGAATCGGTATGTATGTATGCGTCTAAGTTGGTGACGGTGAAAAACCTGTTGTAAGTTGAAGGAGTCCCCGGATGATCAGGCGAAAGGCTTTTACTTTGGTGGAACTGTTGGTCGTGATTGCTATCATTGCCCTATTGATGTCCATTTTGATGCCGGCACTGCGCCGGGTAAGAGAGCAGGGCAGGATGATTAAGTGCCAGGCCAACCTCAGGCAGTGGGGTATCATCTCCGCGATGTACACCGAAGAAAATAACGGTGAGTTCTGGGCTTCTGCCGGGAACACCCCGTGTTACTGGTGGATAAGGTTTATCGAAGACCGCTACAAAGACTGGAAGACCAATAAGCTGTGGTTCTGCCCGAGCGCTACAAAACCGCGAACGGACGAGAGGGGTGTCACGGTCCCCGTCCTTCATATCTTCAACGCCTGGGGCATATATAAGGGCACCGGTTTGGGAACGAATGGCATAGCCGGCAGCTACGGAATAAATGGCTACGTCCTCATACCTTACCCCAATAGTAGTGGAGCCATCAGAACGACGTATGAGGGTGGCGTGTCTATGCAGGATGGGTGGAAGACCGCCGGTGCTTCCGGGGCGAACAATGTACCGCTGTTCACCGAGGCCCTCCGCTTCGACCTCTGGCCGCGGGATTTCGATGGCCCTGCCAACAACGAAATGGCGGCCTGGTCCGGCAACAACATGGGCCGCTGCTGCATCAACCGGCACCAGGGATTCGTGAACACCCTTTTTCTGGATTTCAGCACCAGAAAGGTGGGCCTCAAGGAGCTATACACATTGAAATGGCACAGGAAGTTTAACATAACCGGTAAATACACCCTGGCCGGAGGCGTGCAGGCCTCTCATTGGCCGGAGTGGATAAGACCTTTCCCGGACTACTGAGAATGATCCTTGTGCAGAAGGGCCGGCGTGCAAGCGGGCAACGAAGACCTCCGCTGGGCCGCAATAGCCGCCTGGGGAGGGTAGAATCCACACACCCGACCCAATATCAACTTGCCGGCCGCCTTACAAATCCATCATACTAAAAAAAAGGTTGCAAATTAAGAAAGCAGCCTGTATAATGGATTTTGCTGATGACGCCGGAACCAGCCTGTCCGCACCGGGTGGCAATAACAGCCTGGGGCTCGGCCGCCAGAGGGTAGAATAAATAGAATCTATAGCCATCGTTGCCGGTGCATATTACAGCTCTCGTGATCTTTGGAAAAAGCGGCATTACCGGATGAAGGAAGGAATTGCATTATGTGCAAACAAAAAGGCTTCACGTTGGTAGAGCTCCTGGTCGTAATCGCCATCATCGCGCTGTTGATGGCAATTCTATTGCCCGCACTGCAAAGGGCCAAGGAGCAGGCACGGACAATCACTTGCAGGAACAAACTGCGCCAATACGGATTATGTATGAGAATGTACCTGGACGACTTCGAGGGCCGCTTCCCCAACCCCTGGTACTGGCTCTATTCCGATGGGGGAAACTACGAGAGAAAGGATCCGCCTGACGGCCCACTGTGGCCTTACATCAAGGATAAAGACATCAATCTGTGTACCTCGTTCAACACCATTGGCAGGTCCATGGGTTTGGACCCTCGATACAGCTACAGCACCAATGGCTGGTTGGGCGCCGGCGGGTATTTCGGCGACAAAGCGGTTAAGAACGAATCAGAGGTAAGACATCCCGCAAACGTTTTTTTGTTTTCTGAGGAGAACTTGTGGAAGATTCCGGGCCTGAGCGGTCATACACTCAACGATAACGGTTTATATATCGACCCTCCACCGGGCACACGTGATTGCTTCGCCACCTACCATAATACCCCGAGCGGAAACCGAGATAAGGGTTCAGCCAATTTGGTATTTGTCGATGGGCACTGCGATATGATAAGGGCGGAGGACCAGTATGACGGCGGCAACTATGAAATAGCCCGGCCGAAATAGTGCGACGTGCCCTCAAAGGCGTGCCCGCTGCGCCAATCCCGCAATAGTCTTTGCACTTACAGGTCCCGTAGTCAAGACGCAGCGCCTTTGGAGCTTCTCAAAATCGTGATTCCTGAAGCAGGCTGGTCTGTTAGATGATCGCGGTCTTGTGCCTGTGGCTGTGGCACTCGATATTCACCGCCACCGGAAGCGATGCAATATGGCACGGCGCGGTCTCAACCATAACAGCCAGCGCCGTCGTATCGCCGCCGAGCCCCTGCGGCCCTAAGCCAAGTGCGTTGATTCGCAAAAGCAAATCCGTCTCAAGCCTGGCGTAAAACTCATCGCTGCTCTTTTCACTCAGATTCCGCAGCAGCGCCTTTTTGCTCAACAGACAGCTCAATTCAAAATCCCCCCCGATCCCGACCCCCACGACAAACGGCGGACAGGCATCGGCCCCGGCCGCCCGTACGACTTCAACGACCCACGCAATTATCTCCTCCTTTTCCGCCGTGGGCTTGAACATCCTGAATTGGCTCTTATTCTCGCACCCCCCGCCCTTGGCCATAACGGTCAGCTTGAGTTTCTCGCCCGGCACAATAGTCTGATGGATTATAGCGGGCGTATTCGAGCCGGTGTTCTTACGAGCATTTAGAGGGTCAATGACAACGCTTTTCCGCAGGTATCCCTTCTCGTAGCCGGATGCAACACCCGCATTGATTGCGTCGTGCAGTGTCGCATGCTCCCGGCCGGCCGGGGGCTTGACGGCCACTTCCGCTCCCTGCTCTACAAACACCACCGCTAAGCCCGTGTCCTGACATAAGGGTATCTTCCGGTCGTTTGCCAGACGGGCATTTTCGATAAGCCGGTTCAGTATTCCAGCCGCCGACGGATTGGATTCGCTTTGTGCCGCTTCGGCGAGAGCAGCCAAAACGTCATCGGGCAGCTCATAACAGGCTGCTATGCAAAGCGACTCGATGGTCCCCGCGATTTTTTCAAATTCGACGTATCGCACGATAACCTGACAGTAGGTCGTTCGTCACCGAACGCTTTTCACTGCTCGACGGTGACCTCCAAAGTTTTGTACGTAGTATTGCCGACCGCGTCACCGGCTTTTATCGTCAGCACATGGTCGCCCGCCGGCAAATCCTCTTTCGTATCTATCCTGACAGTGAAGTCCTCATCCGTCGTATCGTAAACCAAGTCGTCCGGCACAGTACCCGTCCAGTCGGCGTTGCTGTCGATGGTGTATTCGACTTTCCCAATCGCGCTCAATTGGTCCGTAACCTTAAACTCAAAGACCCGACAAGGCCCGTTCTTGTCAATCAGCGCCGTCATCTTGATCTCACCGATAACCGGTCCGGTGTTGTCAACCACCACCGGCTCACTTACCCTGCTGCCGGCCAGCTTGGTTGCAGTGGTGTTGCTCTTCTCATCGCTGGCGGAAATCCTAACTTCGTACCGGCCGTCTTCGATGGTCTTGCCGTCCCATTCCAAGTTGTCCGTTCCATGCTCGTCTTTGAGCTCGATCCAGCTTGTCCTGCCCACCTTCCTGAACTCTATCTTATAAATCAGCTTGTCGCTGTTGGCATCTTTGGCCTTGTAGCTGATCTTGAAAACCCCCTTCTTGCCCGCAGTTGCGATTCGACCGACGGCAACCGATTCGACTTTCGGCGCCAGATTCGGCACGCTGCTCGCAACCGCGACCTCGCGTATCAGCGGGCTCTTATCGCCGGATTTGCTCGCCAATACAAGTTTGTATTGGCAAAACCTTCCCTGTGGGCACTGCAGTTGCACCGGCGCCGTAATCTCCCGCGGTTGGGTCCATTCCGAGAAAGTCGGGTCGTTCACATCTTTAACGTTTCCGCTGCGGGAGGCCGCCAAAACCTTACATCCTTTGGGAATGTCCGCCTCGATCTGCAGCTTGCCCCACTTCGCCGGCTGACCGGCATCGATAAGATCGGAAGTGTACGTCCCCTCGGAAGCAAAACTCTTGCCCAACCTTACCAGCTTCGCGGGATTTGCCGTCCCGAGATACACATCGTCCCCAGCCACTGCTATCGCCGTTATCTGTGCCGCCTGCTCGTCCTCATAAACAACCGCTTCAACTTCCGAGGCAGGATCGACAGTGAAAAGCTGGGCGTTGTTTCCCGTCCCGACGAGCAGCTTTCCTTCCTGTTCGGCCAGGCAGAAAAAAACTGCGGTTTCGCTGAATATATCGGTGACGAAACCATCGCCGGTTATCTTGTATAAGTGACTGGCTTTGGCCGGCTTGGCGCCTTTCTGGATCGGCGCCGCACTCGAGCCGGATTTGCTGCTTGGCTTTTTTGTATTTGGAATCTGAAGTTTGCGTCCGCCCTCGCTCTCAACGGTGCTGCTGCCTTTTGTTGTTTTGGTGTCGGGTCGGCCGGCCGACGGCAACTGTGCGGCGAACTGCGTTTGCGTCTGGACCATCTTTGCCGAAGTTGCCCCGGCACACAAATCACCGTTCTCTCTGAACAGCAGCGCCGTTATCTCCGGCTGATCGCTGTCATAAAGGACCGTTGCTTTCTCGGCACGCGGGTCTATCCTGTACACGAGTCCTCGGCTGTCACTTCCCGCGTAAACAAAACTGTCCTGCCCCGTTGCGAGTGAAAGGATGTTTTTGTCGCGACTGTCGTAAACCACTTTTGTCTCTTTGCCGAACGGATCGCTGCCGTAAACCTTGCCCTGGGGCCCGGTTCCCAAATAGATATTACCGCCGGTGTCAACGTTTATGGCGAAGATGTACTTGGCGTCGTTTGGCTCAAAAACGACTTCCATTTTGTCGCCCACGAACCGACACAGCTTGCATTCGGCCCCGCTTATACCGGCCAGAAGCCGGCCCGCAACGTCGGTCGCCATCGCAAAAATGTGCTCGTTGGATAAATGCTCCTCGGCCTCAACTGTATTAGCGTCGCCTGGCTTGTCTGCATTGTTGGGCTCGGCCTCTGATTCGAGGGGATAAATCTTCGTTGACTTCCCAAGGCTGTATTTGTAAATGCCGCCGTTGGGACTTGTGCCCACGTAAATCACCCCGCCGCTTACGACGATACTGTTTATCGACCAGACATTTTCAAACTCCTCGACCAGCACATCAGCCGCCCGCCCGAGCGCAATAGTCCCGCGTGAGCCAATCACAAGCTCCTCGGTCTCGCCTTTCAAAAAATCCGCACTGGTTGACTGACGTGTAATCTTACTGTTGACCGCCGGACAGGCTGAACTCAATACCAAACAAATCAAAGCAGAAACAGCCGGAACACAAAACAAAACCCTCTTACTGCGAAATTTGTCGCTCATGGCAACTCCTCAAACAAAAATCAGAACTCAAGAAATAGCAGGAACCTCTTGCACTGCGCGATGCAATCCT